>CAYYGQ010000029.1:0-14233 GCA_964471485.1 uncultured Sandaracinobacter sp.
TGTAGGGCAGGGCCATGGACATCCGGCCCGGCCTTTCCCAAGCCACCGCGGCATCCCCCGGATATTCGCCCGCGGGGAACCCCGCGAAGCATGGCGCCACGCTGCCGCCGGGGCGCCGCCTTCTGGTCTTCGCCATCGTCGCCTTCACCTTGCTGATGATGTCGATCGACTCGACGATCGTCGCCACCGCCCTCCATTCCATGCAGCAGGGCCTCGACACCACGGCCAACTGGGTCGCCTGGACGCTCACCGCCTATTCCTTCGGCTTCGTCCTCATGCTGCCGGTAAGCGGCAAGCTCGCCGAGCGCTTCGGCCGCCGCCGGGTGTTCCTCGGCTCGGTCGCCGTGTTCACCGTCGCCTCGCTGTTTTGCGGCCTTGCCGACAACATCTATCTGCTGATCGCCCTTCGCGCTGTGCAGGCGGCCGGCGGCGCCGGCTTCACGCCCTCGGCCACCGGAATCATCGTCGACCATTTCGGCGACTCCCGCGACCGCGCCGTCGGCCTTTTCGGCAGCATCTTTCCCCTGGGCGCCATGATCGGGCCGATCTTCGGCGGCCTGTTCGTCACCTGGTGGAACTGGCGCGGCATCTTCTTCGTCAATGTGCCGATCGGCCTCGTCGTCTTCGCGCTGACGCTTCGCTATGTGCCGAAGGACGCACCCCGCCCGGCCGGCGCGCGGCGGCAGATCGGCTTTCCCGGCCTGCTGCTTCTCGGCGGCGGCCTTCTCGGGCTGATGCTGGCGGCCAGCTATCTGGGCGAGCGGGGCGCCCGTCCATGGTCGGCGCCGTTCCTGCTGTCGCTCGGCCTGTCGCTGCTGTTTTTGTGGGGCTTCATCCGCCACAGCAGCCGCGCCGCCCGGCCGTTCATCGCCCCGCGCCTCATCTGGGGGCGGGATTTCGGCAGCGTCAATCTGGTCAATCTATTGTTCGGCGGCGTGACGCTCGGCCTCGTCGCCCTCATCCCGCTCTACGCCACCAGCCGCTACGGCATCGGCGCGCTCCAGTCGGGCACGCTGCTGGTGGCCGAGGGGCTGGCGGCCGCCGCGACCTCGACGCTGCTGACCTTCCTGTTGCGGCGCACCGGCTACCGGCGGCCGATCGGCTTCGGCATGATCGTGGTGATCCTCGGCCTGCTGCTGCTGGCGATCCGGCCGCCCGACGGGGTTTCGCCGGGGCTGTGGCTGGCGGTGGCCGCCTTCCTCGTCGGCGCGGGCTTCGGCGCCACCAACCCGGCCGCCCGCAACGCCGGCCTGCAACTGGCGCCCGGCAACGCCTCCACTCTGGCGGCGCTGCGGTCGATGTGCATGCAGATCGGCACCATCGCCGCCATCTCGATCGCGACGGCCCTCTTCGCCGCCTCGGGCGAGCAGGGAACGGCCTTCGCCTTCATCTACGCCGGCTCGGCGCTGCTGCTGCTGCTGGCGCTGCCGCTGGTGCGGCTGGTGCCCGAACACCGCGGCGCCTGGTGATCCTCACATGTTGGGATAATTTGGGCCGCCGCCGCCTTCGGGCGCCACCCAGTTGATGTTCTGCGTCGGGTCCTTGATGTCGCAGGTCTTGCAGTGGACGCAGTTCTGGGCGTTGATCTGCAAGCGCGGCTGGCCGCTTTCCTCGCCGACGATTTCATAGACCCCGGCCGGGCAATAGCGCTGCTCGGGCGCGTCGTAGAGCGGCAGGTTGATGCGGACGGGAACCGTCGGGTCTTTCAGTTGCAGGTGCACCGGCTGGTCTTCCGCATGGTTGGTGTTGGAGATGAACACGCTGGAAAGCCGGTCGAAGGTGATGACGCCGTCGGGCTTTGGATAGTCGATCTTCGGGCACTGGTTCTTCCGCCACAGGGTGGTGTGGTCGGGGTGGTGCTTCATGGTGAAGGGCATCCGCACCCCCAGATGCTCGGCCCACATGGTGATTCCGGCCAGCATGGTGCCGACATTGGCGCCGAACTTCGCCACCAGCGGCTCGGTGTTGCGGACGAGGCGCAGTTCGTCCGCCACCCAGCTTTCCCCATAGGCGTCGGCATAGGCCTGCAATTCGTCGCCCTGACGCTGCGAGGCGATGGCGTCGACGGCCGCTTCGGCGGCCATCATCCCGGTCTTGATGGCGGTGTGCGTGCCCTTGATTCGCGGCACGTTCACGAAGCCGGCGGCGCAGCCGACCAGGGCCGCTCCCGGCATCACCAGCTTCGGCACCGCCTGATAGCCGCCCTCGTTGATGGCGCGGGCGCCATAGGAAATGCGGCGGCCGCCTTCCAGAAGCTTGCGGATTTCCGGGTGCAGCTTCCAGCGCTGCATTTCCTCGAACGGCGACAGCCAGGGGTTGCGGTAGGAAAGGGCGACGACGAAGCCGAGCGCCACCTGATTGTCGGCCTGATGGTAGAGGAAACCGCCGCCCCAGGCGTCGGTCAGCGGCCAGCCCTGGGTGTGGATAACCCGGCCCGGCACATGCTTTTCCGGCTTCACCTCCCACAATTCCTTGATGCCGATGCCATAGATCTGCGGCCCGCTTTCGTCGCGCAGGCCGAATCGTTCGGTCAATTGCTTGGTCAGGTGGCCGCGCACCCCTTCGGCGAAGAAGCTGTATTTGGCGTGCAGTTCCAGGCCGGGCTGGTAATTCGGCCCGTGCGAGCCGTCGCGATGGACGCCCATGTCGCCCGTCGCCACGCCCTTCACCGAGCCATCGTCCCGATAGAGGATTTCGGCGCCGGCAAAGCCGGGGAAGATTTCCACGCCAAGCGCTTCCGCCTGGGCGGCCAGCCAGCGGCAGAGGTTGCCGAGGCTGCCGGTGTAGGTGCCCTTGTTGTTCATGAACGACGGCATCAGCGAATGCGGGAAGTCGTATTTCCGGCTCTTCGTCAGCACCCAGTGGTGGTTTTCCGTCACCGGAACGGCGGCCAGCGGGCAATCGAGGTTGCGCCAGTCGGGAATCAGCTCGTCGAGCCCTCTGGGATCAACCACCGCGCCGGAAAGAATATGGGCGCCAACCTCGGCGCCTTTTTCCAGAACGCAGACGGAAAGCTCCAGCCCTTGTTCCGCCGCCACCTGTTTGGCGCGGATGGCCGCCGCAAGGCCGGCCGGTCCGGCGCCGACGATCAGCAGATCATAGTCCATCGATTCCCGCGTCGTCATATCCTCACCTTTCCAGACGGCACCGTCATGGCTCATTCCATTCGTCGCACCAACCCCGGATTTCAACCGGAAAGCCGCACCCGCCGTCTTGACCGTCGCCATTCTGCCGCCGATTGCCGTCTTCATGCAAATGCGCGTGGAAGGGATGGCGGGCGCCAGCCTTGCCGCAAACGAGATCGCCGCTCTTCTCGACTGGTGGGCACTGGCCGGCGCCGACACGCCGCTGCTGGAGACGCCGCGCCCCTGGCTCGGACCCGAATCCGGGCCAGGGGCTGCCGGGCCAGGGGCTGCGTCCGCCCCCGCCAGCCCGGCCTTTCGTGCCGCCGACGCCGATACCGGCGAATGGGCCTCGTTGCCGTCGCTCGACGCCCTCCGCGAGGCGGTGCTGGCGACAACGCCGGGCGCGCCCTTCGCCGACGGCAACCCCGCCTCGGGGCTGATGCTGCTGGGCGAGGCGCCCTCGGCCGAGGATCTGGCGACAGGCCGCCCCTTCAGCGGCCCGGCCGGCCGCTTTCTCGACCGCATGCTGGCCTCGATCGGGGTGGACCGTGGCAACTGCTATATCGGCCTGCTCTGCCCGCGCCGGCGCCTGGCCGGCACCCCCTCCCCCGAAGACATCGCCGCCGATCTGCCGCTCGCCCTTGCCCATATCCGCCTGGCGAAACCGCGCCACCTGCTGTTGCTGGGGGCAAAGCCGGTGCAGGCGCTCTCGGGCAACAGCACCCCGATCAGCCGCATCCGCGGCCAGTGGCTTGCCGTCGACGGCATTCCAGCGCTCGCCACCTTCAATCCGGCCTATCTGCTGCGACGCCCCGAGGAAAAGGCCCATGCCTGGGCCGACCTGCTGGCGCTCGGGCAACGGCTCGGCCGATGAGGCGGCGACTGGTCCCGCTCGCCATCGGCCTGCTGCTGGCGGCGCCAGCCATCGCCGCGGCGCCGGCGACCCCGGCAAAAACCATCGAAGTGGCGGCCTCGCCCTTCAGCCGCGCCGAGCGTTCGGTGCCGCGCCAGCTAACGCCAGCCGAGCGCAATCAATATGCCGCCGTCTTCCGCGACATCGCCGCCGGCAAGCTGACGGCGGCGGAAAAGGCGCTGGCGCGGATGCCGCGCCGCGTCCTTCATCCAGTCGCCGAAGCGCGCCTGCTGCTGGCGCGCGGCCAGAAGGCCGGGCTTTCGCGCCTGCTTTCCTGGCTGAAGGAAAATCCCGCCGCCCCCGACGCCCCGGCCATCGCCCAACTGGCGCGCCGCGCCGGCGCCGACACGCTGCCGCCGCTGGTGGAAACAAAGCAACTGCTGCCGGTGCGCCTGACGCCGCCGCTGAACCCCAGAAGCGCCCGCCCCGAAACCGCCGACGACCCGGCGTTCATCGCCGCCGCCCGGGCCGCCGTCAACGCCGAACGTCCGCTCGATGTCGAAGCCATGCTCGACGCCGGCGCCCAGCTGTCGACCGAGGTGAAAAGCGAATGGGCCGAGCGCGCCGGCTGGATGGCCTATATCACCCTCGACGACACCACGGCCCTCCGGCTTGGCAAGCGCGCCGCCGCCGCCGGACAGGGCGAATGGGCGGCGATGGGCCGCTGGGTGGCGGGGCTGGCCGCCTTCCGCCAGAACGACTGCGAAACCGCCGCCCTTCAGTTCGACCAGATCGGCGATGTCTACAGCGCCGCGCCCGATCTGCGCGCCGCCGGCGCCTATTGGGCGGCGCGCAGCCATGTGCGCTGCGGCCGGCCGTGGCAGGCGACCGAGCGGCTGAAGGCCGCCGTCGCCCGCGCGCCCGACAGCTTCTATGGCCTGCTCGGCGCCGAGGCGCTCGGGGTCGACCCCGGCTTCGACTGGCGCGAACCCGATTTCATCCAGGCCGACTGGACCACGCTGCAACGCTATCCGGGCGCGCGGCGCGCCGCCGCCCTCGTCGAAATCGGCGAGCTTGGCCTCGCCGACCGCGAGTTGCGGCGGCTGGCGGTGGCAACGTCCAACGACAGCTACGAGCCGATCCTGCGCCTGGCCGCCCGCCTCGACCTGCCGGCGACGCAATATTGGCTGGCGCAGAACCCGCCGCCGGGCATGATGCCGCCAATGGCGGCGCGCTTCCCGACGCCGGACTGGAAGCCCCTGAAGGGCTGGCGCATCGACAGGAGCCTGGTGTTCGCCCACGCCCTTCAGGAATCGAAATTCGTCACCGAGGCGCGCTCGGGCGCCGGCGCCAAGGGGGTGATGCAGCTGATGCCGGGAACGGCGCGCGACATGGCGCGCACCCTCGACATCCGCCACGCCGACAGCCTGCTCGGCGATCCGGTCTACAACATCGAATATGGCCAATCCTATCTGGAGACGCTGCGCGACAGCCAGCACACCGGCGGCCTGCTGCCGAAGATCATCGCCGCCTACAACGCCGGGCCGGGCGCGGTGCAGAAATGGAACGCCGGGGGCCTGCGCGACAACGACGACGTGCTGCTGTTCCTGGAATCCATTCCCTATCTCGAAACCCGCCACTATGTAGAAGTGGTGATGCGCAACTACTGGCTCTACCAGATGAAGGAACAGGCGCAGGATCCGCTGGCCGGCCGGAACCCCGTTCCCAGCATCACGCAGATGGCCGCCAACCGCTGGCCGACGCTTGGTTCCGGGGGAAAATGATGCCGATCGACGAAGAGCGCCCGTTCCGCCCGCTCAACATCGCCGTCCTCACCATTTCCGACAGCCGCACCATGGCCGACGACCGCAGTGGCGACGCGCTGGCAGAGCGGTTGCAGGCGGCCGGCCATGCGCTCGCCGCCCGCGCCATCGTCGCCGACGACCTCGACACCATCGTCGAGCAACTGTCGGCGCTGATCGACGATCCCATGGTCGAATGCATCCTGACCACGGGCGGCACCGGCCTCACCGGCCGCGACGTCACCCCCGAGGCGGTGGAAGCGGTCGCCGACAAGCTGATCCCCGGCTTCGGCGAACTGTTCCGCTACCAGAGCCTGGCGAAGATCGGCACCGCCACCATCCAGTCGCGCGCCATCGGCGCCGTGGCGCGCGGCACCTATATCTTCGCCCTTCCCGGCAGCACCAGTGCCGTAAAAGACGGCTGGGACGGCATCCTCCGGGAACAGCTCGACAACCGCTTCGGTCCCTGCAATTTCGTCGGCCTGATGGACCGCCTGCTGGAACGCTGAACACGCCGCCGATTGCGCGCTCCCGATTGCGCGCCCTTGCCCTTTGGCCTAGCCTTCGCGGATGCTGCACCTTCTTCCCGCCACGCCGACCTCGCCGGCGCCGGAGGAACGGCTGGCGGCCATCCGCCACGCCCTCTGGATCGACCTCCAGGCGCCGACGGCCGAGGAAACGGCCATGGTAGAGCAGGCCATCGGCCTCCGCCTTCCCACCTGGGCGACCATCGCCGAAATCGAGCCGTCGAGCCGGGTCTACGAAGCCGATGGCGCCATGGTCATGAACCTGCAACTGGTCTCGGGCGTCGATTCCGGCCGGCCCATGGTCGCCCACGCCAGCCTCATCCTGACGAAGGCGCAGTTCATCACCATCCGCCGGGAAGACTCGCACAGTTTCCGCGCCCTTCGGGACACGCTCGCCCGCCAGCCGCAGGCCGACAGCGCCGCCCACCTGCTGGTGCGGCTGCTGGAGCAGGTGGTCGACCGCAGCGCCGACATCCTTGAAAACAACGGCGAACAGGTGGACCGGCTGTCGGCCAGGATCTTCCAGTTCGAGGAAGGCGCGAATCTGCGTCTTTCCACCGCAGAGCTGCGCTCGATCCTGAAGGGCATCGGCCGGGTGCAGTTCCTGCTCAACAAAATCTACGAATCGCTGGCGACGCAGTTGCGGGTGGTGAATTTCCTGGCCGCGAACGAAGCCGGAACCGAGCAGCCGCGCCTGGCCAGCCCCAAGGCGAAAGCAGCGCTCGAATCGCTTTCCCGCGACATCAAGGGCCTGAGCGCCCACGGCAGCTATCTGATCGAAACCGCCAATTTCCTGCTCGACGCCATCGTCGGTCGTATCTCGATCGAACAGAATGCGGTGATGACGGTGTTTTCGGTGGTGGCCGTCGTCTTCCTGCCGCCAACCCTGATCGCCACCATCTACGGCATGAACTTCCACGACATGCCGGAATTTTCCTGGCCCCACGCCTATCCGCTGGCGCTCGTCGTCATGCTGCTGTCGGCCATCCTCCCCTATCTCTGGTTCAAGAAAAAGGGCTGGCTGTAGCGGCCGGGCTTGCTCGAATGTTCTTCTTATGTTCTAATTTCGGCCATGACGAATCCAAAGGGCCGGGGGGCAATATCGAACGACCTCAGCCAGCGCTTCGGCCTCGCCGCCCGCGCCCCTGACGGCGACTGGCTGGACTGGGCGGCGGCCGACGGCGGCCTGCCACCGCTTCGCACCACCGTCGCCGTCGAGCAGCCGAAATCGGCCCTGTCCCGGAACGACAGCCCCGACATCCCCTTCGAGCAAAGCTTCAACGCCTATCGCGGCTGCGAGCATGGCTGCATCTACTGCTTCGCCCGGCCAAGCCACGCCTGGCACGACCTGTCGCCCGGGCTCGACTTCGAAACCAGACTGTTCGCCAAACCCACGGGGCCTGACCTCTTGCGGCAGGAATTCGCCCGCCAATCCTATCGCCCGCAAGTGCTGGCGATGGGCACCAACACCGACCCCTACCAGCCGATCGAGCGCGACTGGCACATCACCCGCCGCGTCCTCGCCCTCTGCCTGGAAACGCGCCACCCGCTGTCGATCACCACCAAGTCCGGGAATGTGCTGCGCGACCTCGATCTGTTGGCGGAACTGGCCAGCCTGCGCCTCGCCAGCGTCACCCTGTCGGTGACAACGCTCGACCCAACGCTGGCCCGCGCCATGGAGCCGCGCGCCGCCGCGCCGCACCGCCGCCTCGCCACCATCCGCGCTCTCGCCACGGCCGGCGTGCCCTGTTTCGTGTCGGCGTCGCCGATGATCCCGGCCCTCAATGACCATGAACTGGAAGCCATCCTGCAAGCCGCCGCTGGCGCCGGCGCCAGCGGCGCCTACGCGCAGATGCTGCGGCTGCCGCACGAAGTGGCGTCCCTGTTCGAGGCCTGGCTGCGCCGCCATTACCCGGATCGCGCCGGCCATGTGCTGTCGGCCATCCGCGCGGCGCGCGGTGGCCGCCTGAACGAGGCGCGCTTCCATCAGCGGATGCGGCCCGACAGCGAATGGGGCCGCCTTTTGGCGCAGCGCCTGCACATCGCCCGGCTGCGCTTCGGCCTTGGCGGCAAGGCGCCATCCTTGCGGACGGACCTGTTCCGCCGCCCCGCGGTCGATTCGACGCAGGGCGACCTGTTCGCGCTTCAGTGATTGCGGCGGACGCGGATGGCGTTGCCGTGCGCCGGCAGCCCCTCGGCGTCGGCAAGCGTCGCCGTCGCCTCGGCCAGCGCCCTGAAGCCAGCCTCGCCGGCGTCCAGCCAGGTGGTGCGCTTCAGGAAATTATGGACGCCAAGGCCACCGGAAAAGCGCGCCCGCCTGCCGGTCGGCAGCACATGGTTGGGGCCGCCCAGATAGTCGCCGATCGGCTCGGGCGTGTAGAGGCCAAGGAACACCGACCCCGCATGGCGGATGGCGGCAAACAGCGGCGCCGGGTCAGCGACGGCCAGCTCCACATGCTCGGCCGCCAGCGCATCGGCCAGCGCCGGCGCCTCGGCCAGCAGGTCGGCCACTTCGATCACCACGCCATAGCGTTCCCAGCTTGCCCTTGCGGTTGCCGCCGTCGGCAGGCCGTCCAGTTGCCGCTCCACCTCGGCCACCACCTGGTCGGCCAGCCGCGCGCTGTCGGTGATGAGGATGGATTGGGCGACCGGATCGTGCTCGGCCTGCGACAGCAGGTCGGCGGCCACCCAGGCGGGGGGGGCGTCGCCATCGGCGATCACCAGGATTTCCGACGGCCCGGCCACCATGTCGATGCCGACGGCGCCGAACAGCTGCCGCTTCGCTTCCGCCACCCAGGCGTTCCCCGGCCCAACGATGACATCGCATTGCGGCACCGGATGCGTGCCATAGGCAAGGGCCGCCACCGCCTGCGCGCCGCCGATGCGGAAAATCCGCGCCACACCGGCCAGTTCGGCCGCCAGCAGCACCAGCGGATTGAGGGCGCCATCGGGCGTCGGCGTCACCATCACCAGTTCATCGACGCCGGCGACATGGGCCGGAATGGCGTTCATCAGCACCGACGACGGATAGGCGGCGCGCCCGCCCGGCACATAAAGGCCGGCGCGTTGAACCGGGGTCCAGCGCCAGCCGGCGCGAACGCCAAGCGCATCGACCAGTTCGCCGTCCGCCGGCTTCTGCGCCTGGTGAAAGGCGCGGATTCTGGCCGCCGCAAGTTCCAGGGCGGCGCGCGGCGCCGCCGGCACGGCGGCGATGGCCGAGCGGCGCTCGGCCGGGGTTATTTCGGCGGTCGCCTCCGAAAGCGCCACATGGTCGAAGCGAAGGCTGTACTCGGCAACCGCTGCAAAGCCCTCCGCCTTCACGCGCGCCAATATGGCCGCCACCTGTTCGCCGACGCCCGCATCTGGGTCGCGGGTGTCGGCGACGATAGCCTGGAAGCGCGCGGCGAAATCCGGGGCGGAGGCCAGCAGCCGCTGCATCAGGCCGCCATCCCGACCGGCACGCGCAACGTCCGCACCAGCTCCACCAGCCGCGGCATGGTCTTGAAGGCGGCGCGGTTCACCACCAGGCGCGATGTCACCTCCAGGATGGTCTCGCGCTCGACGAGGCCGTTCTCGCGAAGGGTCCGCCCGGTCGACACCAGGTCGACGATGCGCGGCGCCAGGCCCAGGAGAGGCGCCAGTTCCATGGCGCCGTTCAGCTTCACGCATTCCGCCTGCACGCCAAGCGTCGCGTAATAGCGCGTGGTCAGATGCGGGTATTTGGTGGCGACGCGCACATGGCTCGCCGTGCCCACCGGCGGGGTGCCGGCCGGTTCGGCCACCGACAGCCGGCAGCGGCCGATGCCGAGATCGACCGGCGAATAGAGTTCGGGATAGTCGAATTCCGCCAGCACGTCGTTGCCGACCACGCCGATCTGCGCGGCGCCGAAGGCAACGAAGGTGGCGATATCGAAGCTCCTTACGCGGATGATGTCGAGGCCGGGGTCGGAGGTCGGGAAGCGCAACGCCCGGCTGTCCTCGTCGAACAGCGCCGGCTCGGGGACGATGCCGGCGCGGGCCAGCACCGGCAGCACTTCCTTCAAAATACGGCCCTTCGGCAGGGCAAGAACCAGTTGTGGCGCGGAATCGGGCATGATGGCCGGCCTATGCACCGCATATGGGCTTGCGGCAACCGTGGGACGCTTGTATAGGCGAGCCATTCCTGACAGCATCGCTTCTTGGGAACCTCCGGCCGGACGGCCGCGGGGCCAAAAACGGTTGCCGTCTGTCAAAGGCAAAGTGAAACGTGGCGAATCTGCAACAGCTTCAGGCCTTGATCGAGCCGGTGGTCAACACCAGCGGCTTCGAGCTGGTGCGCGTGAAGCTGATCGAAGGCCCGACCTTGACCTTGCAGGTGATGCTGGAAGACCCGGCCACCGGGCAGATCCATGTCGACGACTGCGCGCGCGTTTCGCGCCAACTCTCGGCCATGCTCGACGCGGAAGACCCGATCGCAGACGAATATGTGCTGGAAGTGTCGTCGCCCGGAATCGACCGCCCCTTGACGCGGCCACGGGATTACGAGCGCTACGCCGGCCACGACGCCAGGGTGGAACTGCGCGAGGCCATCGCCGTCGAAGGCGCCAGCCGCAAGCGTTTCCAGGGGCTGCTGCTTGGCCTTGAAGACGGCCAGGTCCGCCTTCGCGTCGAGCAACTGGGCGATGTGCTGCTGCCGCTCGACGGCATTGCCGGCGCCAAGCTGCTGCTGACCGAGCGGCTGATCGCCGAAACCATGCCGGCCAGCGCCGGCCCACCACAAGAAACCCGAAACTGAGGGCGAGACCATGAACCCGATTGCCGCCAACAAGGCCGAACTGATCGCCATCGCCGACGCGGTCGCCCGCGAGAAGTCGATCGACCGCATGATCGTCATCGAGGCGATGGAGGAATCGATCCAGCGCGCGGCGCGCGCCCGCTATGGCGCCGAAAACGACATCCGCGCCAAGATCGACCCCCGTGGCGGCGACCTCAGGCTGTGGCGCGTCCTCGAAGTGGTCGAAGAGCCGGACGATTATTTCAAGCAGATCAGCCTGGTGGACGCGAAAGAGCGCGACGGCAACGCCAGCGTCGGCGATTTCATCGTCGACCCGCTGCCGCCGATCGAATTCGGCCGCATCGCCGCGCAGGCGGCGAAGCAGGTCATCGTCTCCAAGGTGCGCGACGCCGAGCGCGAGCGCCAGTTCGAGGAATATAAGGACCGCCAGGGCGAAATCATCACCGGCGTGGTGAAGCGGGTCGAATTCGGCCACATCGTCGTCGATCTGGGCCGCGCCGAGGGTGTCATCCGCCGCGACCAGCAGATCCCGAGGGAAGCGCTTCGCGTCGGCGACCGGGTACGCAGCCTCATCACCCTCGTCCGCCGCGAGAATCGCGGGCCGCAGATCTTCCTGTCGCGCGCCCACCCAGACTTCATGAAGAAGCTGTTCGCCCAGGAAGTGCCGGAAATCTACGACGGCATCATCGAGATCAAGGCCTGCTCGCGCGATCCCGGCAGCCGCGCCAAGATCGGCGTGCTTTCGCACGACAGCTCGATCGACCCCGTCGGCGCCTGCGTCGGCATGCGCGGCAGCCGCGTCCAGGCGGTGGTGCAGGAACTGGCCGGCGAAAAGATCGACATCATCCCCTGGTCGCCCGACACCGCCACCTTCGTGGTGAACGCCCTGCAGCCGGCGCAGGTGACGAAGGTGGTGATCGACGAAGAGGACAGCCACATCGAAGTGGTGGTGCCCGACGACCAGTTGTCGCTGGCCATCGGCCGGCGCGGCCAGAATGTCCGCCTCGCCGGGCAACTGACCGGCCACCAGATCGACATCATGACCGAAGCCGCCGAAAGCGAGAAGCGGCAGAAGGAATTCGTCGAGCGTTCCGAACTCTTCGAAAAGGAACTGGAACTGGACGAGACGCTGGCGCAGCTGCTGGTGGCGGAAGGCTTCACCAATCTCGAAGAAGTCGCCTATGTCGAGACCGAGGAACTGGCGTCGATCGAGGGCCTCGACGATGAAATCGCCGCCGAGTTGCAGAACCGCGCCGCCGAGGCGCTGGAACGCCGCGAGGCGGGGTTCCGCGAGGCGCGCCGCGCCCTTGGCGTCGACGACGCCCTCGCCGACATTCCGGGGCTTTCGGAAATGATGCTGGTCCGCCTCGGCCAGAAGAATATCCGCACGCTCGACGATCTCGCCGACCTGTCGACGGACGAGCTGATCGGCAAGGGCGACAGCCGCCGCGACATTCCGGCCGGCGTGCTGGCGCCGTTCGGCCTTTCGGTCGAAGACGGCAACGCCATCATCATGGCGGCGCGCCGGCACTGGTTCGAAGACGACAACAGCGCGGAGCAGGCCGGATGACGCCCGCCCGCCCGCTACATCCAGAGGAGGGCGCCAATGCGCGATGCCTCCGATGAACCCGCCATTGCGGTAACGCCGGGCCGCGAGGCGGCCAGCCACGTCGCCGAACGCCGCTGCATCCTTTCGGGGGCGCACGGCGAGCGCGACGATTTCATCCGCCTCGTCGCCGACGCCGACGGCGGCGTCTGGCCCGACCTCGGCGCCAGGCTGCCGGGGCGCGGCGCCTGGATCGCGCCCGACCGGGCGGCGCTCGAAAAAGCCATCGCCAAAGGCCGCTTGAAGGGCGCGCTTTCGCATTTCCTGCGCCGGCAGGTGACGCCGGCCGACGACCTGCCCGCCCGCATCGAATCCGCGCTTGAACAGCGGGCGCTCAACCGCCTTGGCCTGGAACATCGCGCCGGGCACCTTATCTTTGGCAGCGACAAGCTGGCCGAATGGATCGCCTCGGGGCGGGTGGCGCTGCTGCTGCACGCCGCCGACGCCGCAACGGATGGCACTCTGCGCCTCGATCAGCTATGGCGTGTCCATGGCGGCAGGCCGGACTGCCGGATCATGCTTCTGGCTGGGCGGGATGCCTTGTCTCGGGCGCTCGGGCGTGAGAATATCGTGCATTCGGGCGTCAGAAATGGCAAGGCGGCGGCGCGGATCGCCCGGGAGCTTCGGCGCTGGGCTGCCTACAGCAGCGGCAATTGCAATCCGACAGACGACGACCGGAGTGTTTCCGGCCGTCGAAACGACGAAGGACGGGAATGAGCGAGGAAGAAAAGCCGAAACTGGGCGTGAGGCCACAGCTCGGCATCAAGCGCACCACGGAAGTGAGCCAGGTGAAGCAGAGCTTCAGCCATGGCCGCACCCACAAGGTCGTGGTCGAAACGAAAAAGGCCCGCACCGTCCGCAAACCGCAGGCGGGAACGGCGGCCGCGCCGGAAGCGGCCGCCGTCGCCAGCACGCCCGCAGAGGCGCCGGAAACAGTCGCGAGCGCCGCCGCGCCGGTCATGCCGGTAGCGCCGCCGCCGCCGTTCGTCACCGTTTCGGACGAGCCGGTCGAGAAGGCGCCGCCGCGCCCGGCCACGGCCGAAGCCGCCCCGGAAGCCGTCACGGAAGCAGCCACGGAACCCACCCCGGCCGCCGAGACAGCCGCCGCAGCCGCGACCGAAGCGCCGGCGGCGCCAAGCGAAATCGCCCCTGCCACCGCCACTGCCACTGCGGCGCCAAAGCGGGTGCGCAGCCGCCACGGCCAGCCCAAGGTCGCCCCGGCGGCAGCGGCAGCGGTGGCCATCGCCGCCGCCGAATCGGCGCCGCAACTGTCGGCGGCGCAAAAGGCGCTGCAAAACCCAAAGCTCACCCCACGCGAACGCCAGCAGATTCTGCTCAGAATCGCCGAGGAAGAGCGGCTGCAACTGGCCGAGGAAGCGCGCATTCGCGGCGAGCGGGAAAAGGCCGAGGCCGCCGAAGCGGAACGGCTGCGGCTCGAGGAAAAGGCCCGCGCCGAAGCCGAGGAAGCCGCCCGCGCCGAAGCGGAAGCCAAACGCGCGGCGGAAACGCCGGCCGCGCCGGCCGGCGCCGAGGACGAGCGCCGCCA
>CAYYGQ010000030.1:0-14077 GCA_964471485.1 uncultured Sandaracinobacter sp.
CCCGCCGAGCGGATGCGGGATTTTTCGGCGCGGCTGCGCGACAAGGATCTGGGCGAGCTGGCGGACGACGCCCGTTCGGTGGTCCGCGACAATCCGGCCATCGCCATCGGCGCCGCGGCCGTGATCGGCTTCGCGCTGGCGCGCTTCCTGAAAGGCGACAGTGAAGCCTGACGCCGACGAATCGGCGCCGGCCGTGAAATCTGGCGCCGATGAATCGGCTGCGCCGCCCGGCCGGCGGCCGCTCGGGCAGCTCTGGGCGGACACCATATCCGGCGCGCGCGCCACGGCCGAGGCCGAGCTTTCCCTGGTGCGGGCGGAAACGGCGGGCAATTTCAAAATGCTGCGCTGGTCGTTCGCGCGCATCGGCATCGGCATGCTGTTCCTGATGGCGGCGCTGGTGCTGGCAACGGTTGCCGTCGCCATCTGGCTGACCGGAATGTTCGGGGTGGTGCCGACGCTGCTGCTGCTGGCCGGCGCCTATCTGCTGGTGGGGGCGTGGCTGGTGCGGAGCGGCGCCGATGGCGTGTCGTTGCGGCGGATGCTGCCGATGGTCAGCATCGCCCGTCTGTCGCGGCGGGCGGTCCCCATTGCCGAGACGGAGGAGGCGATGGCGGCCACGGCCGGGGGGAAAAGCGATGGGCGCTGAGAATGCGCTTGCGGCCCTCGTCGCGGAAGCCGATCTTCAGCGGCAGAGGCTGGCGGCGGATCTGGCTGAACTGAAGATTCGCGCACGGCCGTCGAATCTGGCGGCGGAGGCGGAAGAAATGCTTTGGACAGAGGTGGATCGAGTGACGGACGAACTGATCGACACGGCCGGCAGCCTGCTGAGCGACGGCGCCGACTGGGTAGGAGAACATCGGCTGCCGGTGGTGGCTGGCACCATCGTCGCCGCGGCGGCGGCGCTGGCCATCTGGGTGGCCAGCCGCAAGAATCCCGTGCCGCTCTATGCGGCTTATGCAATGGAGGACCCGGATATCATGGACGATTTCGACGAAAGAGCAGGCCGGAAGGCCGCGGCTGCCTGGACGAAGGTGAAGGACAGCGCCCGCGATCTGGGCGACCGCGCGGAAAGCGCCTATGCCTCGGCGCGTTCGAAAGCGCAGGATCTGTCGGCCGACGCGCGCGAACGCGCCGCCGACGCCGCCGACCTGGCGATCGCCGCGGCGCGCGACGCCGCCGATGCGGCGCGGGAGGCGGCGGCGAACGCCCGCGAGGCCGCCATCGACGCCAGCCGCTGGGCGCGGCGCCAGCCGCAGGAGAATCCGGCGACGGTGATGCTGGTGGCGCTGGCGGCGGGCGCCGTCATCGGGGCGTTGCTGCCGACGGGCCGCCGCCGCGTTTGAGCTTTGTTGCCGCCGGCCCCGTTCAGGCATCGGTAACGGGGCCGGCGGTAACGACAGGCCGGGCGATGTTCCGCCCGGCCCGAGAGGAGTTGCATTTGAGATCGCATTTGAGATCGCATTTGAGATCGTTGCCTTTGAAAGCATCGTTGCGCCTGAGGCCCGCGGCAATCGCCCTTCTGCTGGCCGTTTGCGCGATGCCGCTGGCGTCGATCGTCGGGACGCCGGCGATGGCCCAGAATGCGGCCCAGAACACGGCCCAGAGCGCGGCCCAGAGCGCGGCCCCGAACGGGCCGGCAACGGCGGCGCAGCAGCAGGCCGCCGCCGCCTTTGTCGCCGATCTCTCCGGCAAGGCCTTCGCGGTGTTGCAGGACGAGAATCTCGGCCGCGCCGAGGCGCGGGCGAAGTTCCGCGAGCTGCTGCGGGGGAATTTCGATGTCGACGGCACCGGTCTCAGGCTCATTCGCAGCTATCGGGCGCCCAACAGCCCGGTGAAGCCGACAGCCGCGCAGTTGCAGGCCTATCGGGCGGCGCTCCCGGACTTTCTCGTCAACACCTATTCGGACCGGCTTTACGATTTCTCCACGGCGAAACTGACGGTGGTGCGGGCGGTGCCGCTCGGCAGCCGTGGCGATGTCAATGTCTTCACCCGCATCACCGATCCCAAGGGCGGCCAGCCGATCGAAGCCATCTGGCAGGTGAAGGGCGGCGCCAGGCCGCTGGTGGCCAATCTGGTGGTGAACGGCGTGAACATCGCGCTGACGCAGGAGGCCGATTTCAAATCCTATATCGACAGAAATGGCTTTGACGCGCTGATCGACTTCATGAAACAGGCGAAATAGGCCCCGAAGGGCCGCATAGGGGGTGATCTTGAGCAAGCTGCATCTGGTGTTCGGCGGCCGGGTAAAGGATCCGGCGGGGCAAAAGTTCGAGGATCCCGCCGCGCTGCACATCGTCGGCATTTTCCCCGACTATGCCAGCGCCAGGGCCGCCTGGCAGGGCGAAGCGCAGCGCACCGTCGACGACGCCAACATGAAATATGTGGTGGTGCACCTGCACCGCCTGCTGGAGCCGGACCTGACCGGCCCTTCCTGACCGGCCTCTCCCGACCGGTCTCAGTCGCCCATCACGTCGCCCATCACGTCGCCCATCACAAGGGCGATCTTGCCGATATGGCCGCCGGCTTCCATCAGCCGGTGGGCATCGGCCGCCTGCCCGAGCGGGAAGCTTTGCGAGAGGTGCGCGCCCAGCCGGCCGTCGGCCAGCAGCGGCCAGACATGGCGAAGGAGAGCGTCGCGAATCGCCGTCTTTTCGGCGATGCTTCGCGGCCGCAGCCCCGACCCGGTCAGCCACAGCCGTTTTCGCACCAGCAGCGCCAGGTCGAGTTCGGGGCGGTGGCCGTTCTGGAAGGCGATCGACACATGGCGGCCGCCAACGGCCATGGCCTGCATGTTGCGGCGCAGATAATCGCCGCCCACCATGTCGAGCACGAGGTCGACGCCGCGGCCGTCGGTGAGGTCGAGCGCGCGGGCGACGAAATCCTCGGTGCGGTAGTTGATGGCGGTGGCGCCAAGGGCCTGCGCCGCCGCGCATTTCGAATCGCTGCCGCAGGTGACGAGAATCGACAGCCCCATCATCTTCGCATAGTCGATGGCCGTGGTGCCGATCCCCGAGGTGCCGCCATGGACCAGCAGGGTCTCGCCGCGTTTCGCTTCGGCGAGATCGTGGAGGTTCGACCACACGGTGAACCAGGTTTCGGGCAGGGTGGCGGCTTGCGCGAACGACATGCCGGCCGGCACCGGCAGGCACTGGCCGGCGGGCGCGGTAACGAAGCCGGCATAGCCGCCGCCGGCCACCAGCGCCGTAACCCTGTCGCCAGCGTTGATTCCCGTTACCCCGTCGCCGAGGGCCACGACGATTCCCGCCGCTTCGAGGCCGGGGATGCTGGTGGCGCCGGGCGGCGCCGGATAGCGGCCCTGGCGTTGCATGATGTCGGCGCGGTTCACGCCGGCGGCGCGCACGTCGATCAGCACTTCGCCGCGGGCCGGGCGCGGCACTGGCCGAGCGACTTGGCGCAGCACTTCGGGGCCGCCGGGCTGTTCGGGGTCGATCGCGGGCATGGTGGCTGGCAGGGGCGAAAGGGTCGGAGGGGTCGGAGGGGTCGGAGAGGTCGACATGGGGAATTGTTGCTGCCTTTGCGCGGAAAGTGCAAGGGAGGGACCGGGCCTTGGAAATCAGGAGCAACGCGCCATGGACCTTGAGGATCTGCTGTCGAAGCGCCCGGAAAGCCCGCTGGCGCTGCTGCTGCGCGAGGATCTCGACCGCTTCAGCGTCGATGAACTTGGGGAGCGCATCGAAGCGCTGGAATCCGAAATCGCCCGCACCAGGGCCAAGCGCGATTCGGCCGCCGCCTTCCGCTCCGCCGCCGATGGATTGTTCCGCAAGTGAAGCTGATCTGGCGGCTGATGGCGCGCGACTTCGCGCTGATGGCGGCGCGCCCCGGCGAATGGCTGATGCCGCTGGTGTTCTTTCTGCTGGTGGCGATGCTGCTGCCCTTCGCCATCGGGCCGGAGGCCGACCTCATCGCCCGCCTTGCCGCCGGAATCCTCTGGGTGGGGGCGTTGCTGGCCAGCCTGATGCCGGTGCAGGCGCTGTTTTCGCTCGACGCCGCCGACGGCACGCTCGACCAGTTGCTGGTGCGCGGCGTGGCCACGGAAACGCTGGCCGTCTCGAGGATGCTGGCGCTCTGGCTTGGCTTCGGCCTGCCGCTGCTGCTGGCAACCCCGGCGGCGGCGGTTCTGCTTGGCGTCGGCGGCGCGCTGCTGCTGGTGCTGTTGCCGGGGCTGCTGCTTGGCGCCCTCGGGCTTTCGGCGCTTGCCGTGGTGGCCGCGTCGGTCACCTTGGGCGCCCGTGGCGGCGGCGGGCTGGTGGCGCTGCTGGTGGTGCCGCTCGCGATTCCGCTGCTGTTGTTCGGCAGCCGCCCGGACGAGCCGGGCGCCCTTGGCCTGCTGGCGGCGACGGCGCTGCTGCTGGCGGCGATTGCCCCGTTCGCCGCCGGCGGGGCGCTGCGTATTTCGCGCGACTGAGGAAGCGCGGATTTCGGCTTGCCGTGCGGCAATGTAGGGCTGTTTTGGCGGCCGCGCCCGTGCTAGGGGCGGGCGCAATCATGGCTGGTCCCAACCTTCACGCGCTTGCCAACCCGCTGCGCTTCCAGCAGCTGGCGTCGCTCGTCACGCCCTGGCTGCTCGGTCTGGCGCTGCTGCTGCTGGCCGTCGGCCTGGGCCGGGGGCTGTTCGCGTCGCCCCCCGACTATCTGCAAGGCGAGATGGTGCGGGTGATGTACATCCATGTGCCGTTTGCCTGGGTGGGCCTTGGCGGCTATCTCGGCATGGCGCTTTCGGCGCTGGCGGCGCGCATCTGGCGCCATCCGCTCGCCGATCTCGCCGTGCAGGCGCTGGCGCCCGTCGGCGCCATGTTCACCTTTCTCTGCCTGGTCACCGGCTCGATCTGGGGCCGGCCCACCTGGGGCACCTGGTGGGTGTGGGACGGGCGGCTTACCTCGATGCTGGTGCTGCTGCTGCTGTATCTGGGGGTGATCGCCCTCGTCCATCTGCACGACGACCGGGCGCGCGGGCTGAAGATGGCCGGCTATCTCGCCCTCGTCGGCACCGTCAACCTGCCGATCATCAAGTTCAGCGTCGAGTGGTGGAACACCCTGCATCAGCCGGCCTCCATCCGGCTTTCCGGCAGTTCGATCCACCCGTCGATGCTGACGCCGCTGCTGGTGGCGGCGGCCGGATTTCTGGCGCTGTTCGTGGCGCTGGTGTTGATTCGGATGCGGACACTCATTCTGGAACAGCGCCTCGAATCGCGGGCGCTGCGCCGGGCGGCGCGGGCTGGCTAAGGAAAGGTTCATCGAATATGCATTATTTGCCTTTCCTGCTGGCCTCCTATGGGGTGTCGGCGGTTTCGCTGCTGGGCCTGCTTGGCTGGTCGCTCTACCGGCTGCGCCGCGCCGAAAGGCTGCTTGAGGAGAATCGCTGATGGCTCTTGCCCGTCCGAAGAAACAGCAGCGGCTGCTGCTGGCGGCGCTGGCGCTGGTGGCGCTGGTGGCGGCGGCCCTGGTCGCCATGTTCGCGCTTCGCGACACCGCCGCCTATTTCAAGGCCCCGGCCGATCTCGTCGCCGACCGCCCCGCGCCGGGGCAGACCTTCCGCCTCGGCGGGCTGGTGAAGGCCGGCACGCTGGAGCGCGCCGCCGACGGCATCACGTTGCAGTTCGTCGTCACCGACAACCAGGCGGAAACGCCGGTCAGCTATCGGGGCCTTACGCCCGACCTGTTCGGCGAAGGGCAGGGCGTGATCGCGACCGGCAGCTTCGATTCGTCCGGCCGCTTCCAGGCCGAGCAGCTGCTGGCCAAGCATGACGAAAATTATGTGCCGCCCGAAGTGGAGAAGGCGCTGGAAAAATCGGGCGCCCACGCCAAGACGGTGAAGGC
Organism: uncultured Sandaracinobacter sp.; assembly: GCA_964471485.1. Taxonomy (GTDB): domain Bacteria; phylum Pseudomonadota; class Alphaproteobacteria; order Sphingomonadales; family Sphingomonadaceae; genus Sandaracinobacteroides. The sequence continues at coordinate 5,839 of CAYYGQ010000030.1, forward strand.
GAGCGACCTGTGATCCCCGAACTCGGCCATCTGGCGCTGTGGCTGGCGGCGGCGGCGGCGTTGCTGCAATGGCTGGCGCCGACGGTGGGCCTGTACCGCAACGATGGCGCCTTGCAGCGCCTCGCCGTGCCGGCGGCGGTGGCCCAGGGATTGTTCACCATTCTTGCCTTTGCGGCGCTGATCTGGGCCTTCGTCGTTTCCGATTTCTCGGTGAAGCTGGTGCTCGACAACAGCCACAGCCTGAAGCCGATGCTCTACAAGGTGACGGGCGTCTGGTCGAACCACGAAGGCTCGCTGCTGCTCTGGGTGTTGGTGATGGCGGTTTCGGGGCTGCTGGTGGCGCTGGCGCCAAGCACCCTGGGCGAACGCTTCCGCGACCGGGTGCTGTCGATCCAGGGGCTGGTGTCGCTTGGCTTTTTCGCCTTCCTGCTGTTCGCGTCGAACCCGTTCGCCCGCGTGCTGCCGGCGCCGACCGAGGGGCTTGGCATGAACCCGCTGTTGCAGGATGTCGGCCTCGCCTTCCACCCGCCGCTCTTGTATGCGGGCTATGTCGGCCTTTCCGTCACCTTCGCCTTTGCCGTGGCCGGGATGCTGGAAAACGCCATCGGCCCGGCCTGGGCGCGCGCGGCGCGGCCCTGGGTGATGGGCGCCTGGGCCTTCCTCACCTGCGGCATCACCATGGGCAGCTACTGGGCCTATTATGAGCTGGGCTGGGGCGGCTGGTGGTTCTGGGATCCGGTAGAGAACGCCTCGCTGATGCCGTGGCTGGCGGCCACGGCGCTGCTGCATTCGGTGCTGGTGGTGATGAAGCGCGACGCCCTTCGCACCTGGACGCTGCTGCTGGCGGTCGCCGGTTTCTCGCTGTCGATGATCGGCACCTTCATCGTCCGCTCCGGGGTCATCACCTCGGTCCATGCCTTTGCCACCGACCCGACGCGCGGCCTGTTCCTGATGGCGCTGATGGCGCTTTACATCGGCGGCGCCTTCGCCATCTTCGCGCTGGCCGCCGGCCGCGTCTCCGAAGGCAAGCAGTTCAGCCTGGTCAGCCGGGAATCGGTCCTCGTCGCCAACAACCTCTTGATTTCGGCCATTCTCGGCGTGGTGTTCATCGGCACGCTTTATCCAATGGCGCTGGAGGCCTTCACCGGCGAGCAGATTTCCGTCGGCCCGCCCTATTTCAACCGCACCGCCATACCAATGGCGCTGGCGATGGCGGTGCTGATGGGGGTGGCGCCGTTCGTCAGCTGGGGAAAAAGCGGCACGAAACGACTGCCGAAGCTGCTGCTGCCGGCAGCCATCGCCAGCGTTGTTTTCGTGGTGGCGGCGCTGTGGCCGTTCGGGGTGCGCGGCCTTGGCTGGATCGTCGGCTTTGCCGTCGCCGCCTGGCTTGGCACCGCCTGCATTTCCATTCTGGCGCGCAAGGGCCTGACCCTTGGCCTTGCCGGCATGGCGATCGCCCATTTGGGCGTTGCCGTCACCATTCTCGGCGCCACGGCGTCGGGCGCGCTGCAGCGCGAGGCGCTGGTGGCCATGCAGGTCGGCGACAGCGTCGAGGTGGGGCCGTGGACCGTCGAACTGGCCGATGTGCGGCCGATCGCCGGCCCCAACTGGACGGCGGTCGAGGCGACGCTCGAAGCCCGGCAGGGCGACCGGCTGGTGGCGACGCTGCACCCGCAGTCGCGGATGTTCATCGCCCCGCAGCAGGAAACCACCGAATCGGGCCGCGCCGGCTGGCGCGCCGGCGAGCTTTATTCAGCGCTCGGCAAGCCGGACGACAGCGGCCGCTGGCAGGTGCATTTGTGGGTGAAGCCGCTGGTGCGGCTGATCTGGGTGGGCGGCCTGCTGATGGCCTTTGGCGGCCTGGTCGCCCTTGGCGGCAATCTGAAGGCGCTGGCGCCGGCCGGCTGGCGGCGGCGCAAGGAACGGCCTGCGGGCGCGAAGGCGCAGCCGGCATGAACGGGCGGACGCGCATCCTGCTGCTGCTGCCGTTCCTGCTGTTCGTCGGCCTGTTGGTGCTGATGGCCGGCAATCTCGGCAAATCGCCGACCGCCGTCATCAAAAGCCAGATGATCGGCAAGCCGGTCGGCGCCTTCGACCTGGCCGGCATGGACGGCGCGCCGGGCCTGTCGTCCGCCAATCTGGCCGAGGGGAAGCCGGTTCTCGTCAACCTGTTCGCCAGCTGGTGCCTGCCCTGCGCGGTCGAGGCGCCGCAACTGGAAAAGCTGAAAGCGGCCGGCGTGGTGCTGCACGGCATCGCCGTCCGCGACACGCCCGAGGACATGCGCGGCTTTCTCAATCGCCACGGCAATCCCTTCGACCGCATCGGCGACGACAAGGGCGGGCGGATGCTGCTGAACTTCGGCGCCTCGGGCGTTCCCGAAACCTATGTGGTCGATGGCAAGGGCGTGATCCGCTATCAGCATCTGGGCGAGATTCGCCCCGAAGACGTGGCGGTTATCGTTCGCGAACTGGAAAAGGCGGCGTGAGGAAATTTCTGGTTGCCCTGCTGCTGCTCTCTGGCCAGCCGGTGCTGGCCGAGCCGCCGCCGCCGCCCGACGTGGCGCTGGCCGACCCCGGCCTCGAAGCGAAGGCGACCGCGCTGATGCACGAGTTGCGCTGCCTGACCTGCCAGAACCAGTCGATCGCCGAATCGAACGCCGGGCAGGCGCAGGCGATGCGCGCCGAGGTGCGGGAACTGGTGGCGGCGGGGAAAACACCGGCCGAAGTGCGGGCCTTTTTCGTCGATCGCTATGGCAACTGGGTCAGTTTCGTGCCGCCGGCCCGCACCGACACCATGTTGCTGTGGGCAGCGCCGGTGTTGCTGTTGCTGGTGGGCGGGGTGCTGGTGTCGAGCAGGATTCGTCGATGAAATTGCAGGTGGTGGGCGCGGTGGCGCTGGCGCTGGTGGTGGGCGCGGTCGGCTATGCCGTGACCGGAACGCCCGAAGAGCCGTCGGCGCCGGCGCCGAAGCGCACCGTCAATCCCGAACTCACCCCCGAGGCCGAAGAGGCGTCCAAGCATCTGCTGGAGAATTTCGGCGATGTCCGCGCCTGGCTGACGCTTTCGGACGCCCTCATCCGCGCCGAGCGCGCCGACACCGCCGTGGCGGCGCTGCAATCGGGCCTGAAGGCCATTCCGGGGAACGCCGACCTCTGGGTGCAGATGGGGGTCGCCCTCGTCGCCCACGCCAACGGCCAGGTGGTGCCGGCGGCGCGCCTTGCCTTCGACCGGGCGGCGCGCCTGGCGCCAGACCATCCGGCGCCCGGCTATTTTCTTGGTCTTGCCTGGTTGCAGTCGGGCGATGTCGACCGGGCGCTCGCCACCTGGGAAGGCTTGCGGGCGCGAAGCCCGGCGGACGCGCCGTGGCTGCCGATGCTGGACGAACGCATCGAACTGGCGAAGAGGATTCAGGAACGGGTGGCAAGCCTGGATATGGCGAATACAGCGAATACGGCGGAACCGTCGCCGGCGGCCGGCTCCTGAATTTTTCCCGGATAAAAGAAGAGGGGCCGCATGCATTTCGCTTGCGGCCCCTCTCGGTTCACGGCTTGCGCCGGTGAACTGCTTACTGGGCAGCCGGAGCAGTGGCTTCGTCAACGGCGGCCGCAGCCTGGTCGGCGGCGTCGGCGGCGCCGTCAGCGACGGATTCCGCAGCGCCTTCGACGGCGTCAACGGCGTCGGATGCGGCATCGGCGGTGGCGTCGGCGGCGTCGGTCGCGGCGGCCGACACATCGTCGGCGGCGGTGGCGGCGGCGTCGGCGACCGAGGTGTCGGCGGCGGCTTCCTTCTGGCCGCAGGCGGCGACGAGCATCAGGCCGGCGATCGCGGCGAACGGAAGAATCTTGTTCATATGGACCTCCATTGTCGGGCACGATTGCCCAAATTTTGCAGGCCATGGGGAGACCTTGCGGCTGCAAGCTTTTTCCCGTGGAACGCCGCGCCGTTGCGGCAGGCCCCGGAAAGCGAAGCAGCGCGCCAATGCACCAGCGCGATGGCAATTTCAAGCCTTTTTGTTGACAATGAGAGGTCCGCATAGCAGCCGGTTTTCCGCCGCGCGGGCTTGGCGCGAACCGTGGCAGCGGGCATGGAGCGGGCATGAGCGGGCAGGGAGCAGGCATGGAGCAGGCATGAGCGACAGAACCCCATCTTCCATCCTTCGGCTTGGCACCCGTGGCTCGGCGCTGGCGCTGGCGCAGGCGCGGCTGGCGGCGGCGGCGCTGGCGCGGGCGCATTCCCTGCCGGAATCGCGCATCGAATTGCAGCCGGTGCAGACCGTCGGCGACCGGGTGCAGGATCGTCCGCTGGCGGACATCGGCGGCAAGGCGCTCTGGACCAAGGAACTGGATCTGGCGCTGCTCGACGGCCGCATTGATTTCGCCGTCCACTCGATGAAGGACGTGGAGACCGTCCTGCACCCCGGGATCGTCATTGCCGCCGTGCTGCCGCGCGGCGACCCGCGCGACCGCCTGCTGGGGGCGGACCGCATCGCCGATCTGCCGGCCGGGGCCGTGGTCGGCACCTCCAGCCCGCGCCGGGCGGCGCAATTGCGCAACCGCCGCCCCGAACTTCGCGTCGCCAATCTGCGCGGCAATGTCGAAACGCGGATGCGCCAGGTGGCCGAGGGGCGGGTGGCCGCCACCTTCCTCGCCGCCGCCGGGCTTGACCGCCTTGGCCTTGAAGCGGGGGCGCCGCTGCCGATCGACGGCTGGCTGCCGGCGTCGGCGCAGGGCATCATCGGTATCACCTGCCGGGCGGACGACGCCGACACCCGCGCCCTGCTGGCCGCCATCAGCGACGCCCCCAGCTTCACCCGCCTCGTCGCCGAGCGCGCCGTGCTCGAAGGCATCGGCGGCGACTGCCACACCTCGATCGCCGTCCACGCCGATTTCGCCCCGGACCTTCGCCTGCGCGCCGAGCTGCTGTCGCCCGACGGCGCCGAGCGGGTCGACGCCGAGATGTGGGGGCAGGATGACCCGCGCCAGCTTGGCCTTCTGCTGGCCGCACAGCTGCTGGAGCGCGCCACGCCCGCCATGCGCGCCTCGCTCGGGGCGGGGGGCGGGGGGTGACTCCCCGTCTGCTGTTCACCCGCCCTGGCGACGAACTGCAACGCGGCCGCCTGGCCGCCCGCGCCGCCGGCTTCGAACTGTTGGCGGCGCCGCTGCTTGCCATCGAGGAGCTTGCCTTCACCATCCCCGAGGGCGCCTTCGACGCCCTGCTGTTCACCAGCCCGCGAACGCCGTCGATCGTGGCGGCGCGGGCGCCGGATCTGCGCGCGCTGCCCTGCTGCGCCGTCGGCCCGCGCACGGCCGAGGCCGCCGCCGCCGCCGGCTTCGCCGTGGCGCTTGCGGGCGCCACCGATGGCGTTGAAATCGTCGGCGCGGCGGCGCGGCATGGCTTTCGCCGCCTGTTGCAGCCGGGGGGCGAACAGCGCATCGCCATCCCGGCGCCCGCCGGCCTGTCGCTGACGGCGCTTGCCGTCTATCGGGCGGTGGCGGCCGAATCGCTCCCCGCGGAGGCGGTGGCGGCGCTGGCCGATGGCCCTCTGTTCGCGACGCTGTTGTTTTCACCGCGCAGCGCCCGCATCTTCACCGGCCTGCTGCAACGGCATGGCCTCGGGCGGGGCTCGCTTCGCCTGGTCGCGCTCAGCGCCAATGTGGCGGCGGCGGCCGGCGATGGTTGGCGGCAGGTGGCAACGGCGCGGCGGCCGAACCTTGCGGAAGCGTTGGTGGCGGCCGCGGATCTGTGGCAGAAGCAGGCGCATGACCGGGCCTGAAGACGAGCGGATTGCGGACGACGGCGAGCCGGCGCCGCCAGACGCGAATCCGGCGCGCCCGGCGCGGCGCAACATCTGGCCCTGGGTGCTGCTTGGGGTGCTGGCTAGTTTCACCATCGGCGTCCTCGGCAGCCCCTGGCTCGAATCCACCATTCGTGGCCACCTGCCGCTGTCGGCGCCGATCCCTGCCCAGACGGCGGAGGATTCGCGTTTTGATGCGCCCGATGCGCCCGATACACTCGACGCGCTCGATGCGCGGCTGCGGCGGCTGGAAACGGCGCCGGCCGCCGCCATCCCCGGCGGAGAAGCCGAGCTGCTGGCCCGGCTGGAGGCGCTGGAAGCGCGGGCGCAATCGGAAGGCGAGGCCGAGGCCGGGGTTCTGGCCAATCTGCAACAGCTTGCCGCCGAGCTGCAACGGGCAAGGCAGGCGATCGACGCCGGCGACGCCCAGGTGCGCGATCTGTTCCTGCTGTCGCTGGTGCGCCGCATGATGGCGGCGGGCAGGCCGCTCGATGCGGTGGAGCCGCTGCTGCTCGAGCGTTTTCGCGGCCGCGACGCCGCGGCCATCGAGGCGCTCGCCGCCTGGTCGCGCGCACCGCAGACCAGGGAAACGCTGGCCGGCCGCCTGCCCGGCCTTGAAGAAGGCGACGCGAATGAAGCCGGGGCCGACGGAAACTGGTGGCAACGCCTGAAGGCCGGCCTTGGGCGTCTGGTCCGGGTGCATGATGCCTCCGGCCCGGAAGGGTTGGCGCCGGCGGAACGGCTGGCGGCGGCCGAGGTGGCGCTCCGCCGCAACGATCTCGATCTGGCCATCCGCCGCGTCGAGGAATTGCCGCGCTCGGCGATGGCCCGGCAATGGGCGCGCGATGCCCGCCTGCTGGCGACGGCCGAACGCGCGCTCGACCGGCTGGATACCGCCGTCCTGACCGCCGCCCTTGCCACCATCGCCCGCGAGACGGCCGCCACTGCGGATTGACCGGGCGCGGGCTGGCCGGCCGGTCTTGCGGTGTGCCCAGGCCTGCCGCTATGGCACCCCGGATCAACAGACGAGAGTGGATATATGCGCGTTGCGATGATTGGCTCGGGCTATGTGGGGCTGGTGTCGGGCGCCTGCTTTGCCGATTTCGGCCACGAAGTGATCGCGGTCGACAAGGATCCGGGCAAGATCGAGCGCTTGCGCGCCAATGTCATGCCCATCTACGAGCCGGGCCTCGATGCGCTGGTGGCCAGCAATGTCGAGGCCGGGCGCCTGTCCTTCACCACCGACCTCGCCGAGGCGGTGCACGACGCCGACGCCGTGTTCATCGCCGTCGGCACGCCGTCGAGGCGCGGCGACGGCCACGCCGACCTCAGCTATGTCTATGCGGCGGCGAAGGAAATCGCCGCCAGCCTCGATAGCTTCACGGTGATCGTCACCAAGTCGACGGTGCCGGTCGGCACCGGCGACGAGGTGGAGCGGCTGATCCGCGAAGCGCGGCCCGACGCCGATTTCGCCGTCGCCTCCAACCCGGAATTCCTGCGCGAAGGGGCGGCGATCGACGATTTCAAGCGCCCGGACCGCATCGTCATCGGCGTCGAGGATGCGCGCGCCCGGACGGTGCTGGAGGAACTCTACCGGCCGCTTTATCTGAACCAGGCGCCAATCATGGTGACTGGAAGGCGCACCGCCGAACTGACCAAATATGCCGCGAACGCCTTCCTTGCCACCAAGATCAGCTTCATCAACGAAGTGGCCGACCTGTGCGAAAAGGTCGGCGCCAATGTGCAGGACGTGGCGCGCGGCATCGGCCTTGATAACCGCATCGGTTCGAAATTCCTGCACGCCGGGCCGGGCTATGGCGGCAGTTGCTTCCCGAAGGATACGCTGGCGCTGGTGAAGACGGCGCAGGACCATGGCAGCCCGGTCCGCATCGTCGAGACGGTGGCGCAGGTGAACGAGCAGCGCAAGCGCGCCATGGGGCGGAAGGTGATCGCCGCCATGGGCGGCGAGGTGCGGGGGAAGCGCGTCGGCATCCTTGGCCTCACCTTCAAGCCCAACACCGACGACATGCGCGACAGCCCGGCCATCGCCATCATCCAGACCTTGCAGGACGCCGGCGCCAAAGTCCGCGCCTTCGACCCCGAAGGGGTAGAGCAGGCGAAGCTGGTGCTGGCCGATGTCGACTATGCGAAAGGCCCGTATGAAGCGCTGGATGGCGCCGACGCCATGGTGCTGGTGACGGAATGGAACGAATTCCGCGCCCTTGACCTCGGCCGGGTGAAATCGCTGCTGCATTCGCCGGTGGTGGTCGACCTCAGGAACGTCTACCGCCCCGAGGAAATGGCGCGCCACGGCCTAAGCTATGTCGGCATCGGCCGATAAGGTTGCGGAGGCAGGCGGCTGTGCTATAGGCGCGGGCCTGCCGTATTGCCGGAGTCGTGGGTGAGTGGCTGAAACCAGCGGTTTGCTAAACCGCCGTGCCGGGT
>CAYYGQ010000031.1:0-13801 GCA_964471485.1 uncultured Sandaracinobacter sp.
GGTGAGGGGTCGAACCGAAGATAACGTCAGGCGAGCGCGAGGTCACCCGTGCCCCAATACACGCTGCAACAATTGGCCCAGAAGATCGGCGGAGAACTCATCGGCGATCCGGGCGTGGTGGTGAAAGGCCTCGCCGCGGTCGACCGGGCGGGCGAAGGCGATCTGCTTTGTATTCCTGGGCAGGTAATACCAGATATTGTCGTCCCATTGCGCGGCGATGGTCGGCTGGCCGAGGGTGCGAACCACCGATTCCTTGTTGTCGACCCCCGGCTCGATGGCCGCGGTCAGTTCCTCGTCGGCGATATAGCCCTGGGTGTTCACCAGTTGCTTCGTCGCGCCGCAGGCCGCAACCGTGGCCAGCAGAACGGCCGGGAGAAGAAAGCGGGCAGCACGCACCATCGGGCAATCGCTCCGGTTGTCGGTTACAGGGGCACCGCTTGCGGCGCGCGTCTTCCACGGCCATATGCGGCAACGCCGACGCATGCAAGCAGAGCCGGTCCCGATCCTCTGGGCGACCGGCGCTGAACCACTTCTGAACCACGGGTTTTGCCGATGTCTCTTCTTTCCCGCCTGCTGACGCCGCCGTCGCGACCGCTCGGCCGCCTCTGGGCCTGGGTGGTGGCGACCGCCCGCCAGCCGCGCTGGTATCTGCGGCATCGGGTGGCCGACAGCATCGACGGCCGCTTCGACATGGTGGTGCTGGTTACGTCGCTGGTGCTGCTGGAGCTGGAAGCGCGCGGCCGCCACCGCGAGGCCGCCGTGCTGACCGAGCGTTTCGTCGAGGATATGGAGGGGTCGATCCGCGAGATCGGCATCGGCGATCTGGTCGTCGGCAAGCATATGGGGCGGATGATCGGCGCGCTCGGCGGTCGCCTCGGCGGCTATCGCCGGGCGCTGTCGGAAGCGGCCGACGATGCGGAGCTTGCGGCGATGCTGGAGCGCAACCTCTATCGGGGGGCGGTACCCGAAGGCGCCGACCTCGGCGAGCTGGCGCTCGCGGTGCGGACGCTGGCGGCGCTGCTGCGCCGGGCCGGCGACGAGGCGCTGCTGACGGGGGCGGTCGAAGGGGCGGCCGAAGAGACGGGCGGATGAGCGCCGGGGGATTCGCCGGGCCGCTGCCGCTGGCGCGCTTCACGGCCCAGCCGCGCGCGCTTCATCTGCAAGCCGACGCCGACGCCCGCGCCCGCATCGCCGCCCGCTTCGGTCTCGTCGCCATCGACCATCTGGCCGCCGATCTGCTGGTCTGGCGGGCGGACGGCGGTGTCACGGTCGAGGGCGGCTTCACCGCCGGTGTCGTGCAATGCTGCGCGGTTTCGGGCGCGCCGGTGCCGGCCCGGATCGGGGAGCGCATCGCCGTCCGCTTCCGGCCGCTCGTTCTCCGGTCCGGGCCGGCGGCCGCCGGGGAAATCGAACTGGACGAAGAGGAACTCGATCTGCTGCCACTGCCGGCCGAGGGAGTCGATCTCGGCGAACTGGTGGCGCAGTCGCTGGCGCTCGCCCTCGACCCCTATCCGCTGGCGGCGGACGATGTGGTGGAAGCGGCGCGCCGCCGGCTGGCGCGCAAGGCCGGCGCGCCCGATGACGGCGGCGCGGCGCCGCTGTCGCCGTTCGCCGGGCTGAAAGGGCGTTCCCAAGCCCAGAAGGCCAGAAGCTCGAAGGCCTAGAAGCCCAGAAAGCCTAGAAGTCGGTGCAGATGCCCTTCCGCTCCCAGTCGCCGTAGCGGGTTGGCTCGGGGCCTTTGGGGCCGCCATATTCGGCTGGCCGCGGCGGTTCGGCTTCGGGGCGGCGATTGGCCGTCTGGGCGGGGTCTTTTTCGCTGGATTTTTCTTCGCTGGATTTTTCGCGCATATGGCATCGCTAGCATGAATGGGCGCGCTTTTGCAGAGTTGATTTTCCCGGCCGTCCCGCCACATTCCGCCGCATGAGGAAGTTTCGCACCTTCGCGCTGCTGGCGGCCATGGTGGCGCTGTTCGGCGCCCTTGGCCTGCTGATCGCCGGCCGCGCCGGCCTGCTGCTGGCGCTCGGCCTTGCCGCCGCGATCAACCTCTATGCCTATTGGAACAGCGACCGGGTCGTGCTGCGGATGCACCAGGCAAAGGAAGTCGGGCCGGACCATCCGCTCTACCGCATCGTCGAGCCGCTGGCCCTTCGCGCCGGCCTGCCGATGCCTCGGGTGTGGCTGATCGAGCAGCCGCAGCCGAACGCCTTCGCCACCGGGCGCGACCCCGGGCACGCGGCGGTGGCGGCGACGACCGGGCTGTTGCGGATGCTGGACCGCGACGAGATCGCCGCGGTGATGGCGCACGAACTGGCGCATGTGAAGAACCGCGACACGCTGGTGATGACGATGACGGCGACCCTCGCCGGCGCCATTTCCATGCTCGGCAGCTATGCCTTTTTCGCCGGCGGCGGCCGTGGCCGCGCCAATCCGCTGCTGCTGTTGCTGGCCATTGTCGTCGCGCCCTTTGCCGCCATGCTGGTGCAGATGGCGATCAGCCGCACCCGCGAATATGAAGCCGACCGGATCGGCGCCGACATCAGCGGCCAGCCGCTGAAGCTGGCGTCGGCCCTGCATAAATTGCAGCAGGCGGCCGGACGGATCGCCAATCCGGTGGCGGCGCGCAATCCGGCGCTGGCTGCGCTCTATATCGTCGAGCCGAAGGCGACCGGCGTGCGCGACAGCCTGTTCGGAACGCATCCGGCCACCGAGAACCGCATCGCGGCGCTGGCGGCCATCGCCGGCCGCGCGCCGCCGACGCGCTTTCCGGGGGGCGCGCTGGGCCTTGGCTATTCCGGCGGCCGCCGCGCGGCAGGCCGCCCCGGCGGTGGGGAGCATGGGGGGCGTCGCAATCCCTGGGCGTGAACCTGGGCGCCCGTCCGGCGCCGTTTCCGGTGCTGGCGCCCGGCGGGGCGCCGTTCCCGGTCCTGGCGCCCGACGGGGCGCCGTTCCAGGTCTTGGCGCCCGGCGCGGCGCCGTTCGTCTGCTGCATGAAGTCACCGTTCTCGGCCGGACGCTGGACGGGCGGATGGAGCAGGCGCTCTTAGGCCTGGCCGGCTCGGACCGGGCGCTGGCCCATGCGCTGGCCATGGGCACGCTCCGGCATCTTTCGGGTCTCGATTCGCTGATCGATTCGGCCTGCGCCCGGCCCTTGCCGGCGGATTCGCGCGCCCGGCAGGTGCTGCGGGTGGCGCTGGCCGGCCGGCTGCTGCTGGAAACGCCGCTGCACGCGGCGATCGCCACCGCCCTGCCATTGCTGGAGGGCGGGCCGCGCCGGCTGGCGCATGGCGTGCTGTCGACGCTGTTCCGGCGGGACGCCCGCCTGCCGCCGCCGCGCTTGCCGCCCTTCTGGGAGCAGCGCTGGAGAGAGGCCCATGGCGACGAGGAAGTGGCGGCCGCCGCCGCGCGGCTGGCCGAGGTGCCGCCGACCGATCTGTCGCTGCGGACCGCGGCCGACACCGGCCGCTGGGCCGAACGCCTCGGCGCCGTCAGCCTTGCCGATGGCCATCTGCGTCTTTCCGGCTCGCGGCGGATCGAGGAACTGCCCGGCTTTGCCGAGGGCGAATGGTGGGTGCAGGATCTGGCCGCCAGCCTTCCGGCCCGTCTTCTGGGCGCGGTTGCCGGCCGGGATGTGCTGGACCTCTGCGCCGCCCCCGGCGGCAAGACGCTGCAACTGGCGGCGGCCGGCGCCCGGGTGACGGCGCTCGACCGTTCGGGGCGGCGGTTGCGGCGGCTTGGCGAAAATCTGCGGCGGACCGGCCTTGCGGCGACGGTGGTGGAGGCGGACGCCCGCGCATGGCAGCCGCAACGGGTGTTCGATTCGATCCTGCTCGACGCCCCCTGCTCGGCGACCGGCACCTTCCGCCGTCACCCGGATCTGCTCTATCGCAAGGACGGCATCGACCTCGGCGAACTGGTGGCGTTGCAGACGGCGCTGCTGGAGCGCGCCGCGCGCTGGCTGAAGCCCGGCGGCCGCCTCGTCTATGCCGTCTGTTCGCTGGAGCGGGCGGAGGGAGAGGAAATCCAGCCGCCGCCCGCGCTTCGCCCCGACCCGATCGAAGCGGAGGAACTGCCGCCGGGGGTTGCCGCCGACGGCCATCGTCTCCGCACCATGCCGTCGTCGTGGGCGGCCGCCGGCGGCGCCGACGGCTTCTTCATCGCCCGCTATCGGGCGGCCTGATCAGCGGCAGCTCAGATTGCCCTTCGCCACCTGGTTGCCGAGGAGGGCGCCGAGGGCGCCGCCGATCAGCGTGCCCATCTGCCTGTCGCCCTGCTGGGCGATCATGTTGCCGAGCATGCCGCCGGCCACGGCGCCGACGATGGTGCCGACCGTGCCGTCCTGGCGGCGGCAGTTCATGCGGCCGTTCTGCCCCCACCAATATTGGTTGTTATAGCTGGTGGAGGAATATCGGGGCGGCGTGCTGTAATAGACCGGCGCCTGCATGGGGTAGCTGTAGCTGGTGCCACGATAGCTGCTGCTGCGGTTGCCGTCGCGGAATCCCTGGGCATAGGCTTGGGATTGCTGCCGCTGCGCCTGTTGCCGTAGCGCCTGCTGCCGCTGCGCCTGTTGCCGGAGCGCTTGTTGTCGGATCGCCTGCTGCCGCAGTGCCTGTTGCCGCTGCATCTGCTGGCGTTGCGCCTGTTGCCGGATCGCCTGATGGCGTTGCTGCGCCTGTGGTTGCCGCATCTGCTGGCGTTGCTGCATCTGCTGCATCTGCTGCCGGCCGCGACTGTTGTCGTGTCGGCTGGCGGCATCGGCCGGGCTGGTGATCGCCAGCGCCATCAACCCGGTCGCCAGGGCCAGTGCATGCGTCTTCATGATGCGATCCTTTCCAGTGCCATGGCGGCAGAATGCCCAAGCTACGCTTGCATGAAGCTGAAGTTTTCGTTCATCGGCGGGCAATGTTGCCAACGGAAGAAAGCCCCATGGCGAAGGCGCCCCCCCATCCGCTTTCCTTGCTGTTTTCTCCCCTGCTTTCTCCCCTGCTTTCTTTGGGGGCGCTGCTGCTCGGGGCGCTGCTCGGCCTTTACGCCGCCGGCCCGGCGCTCGGCGCCGGCCCGGTCCGGGAAGTGGCGGTGCGGGCGCGGCCGCTGCCGCTAAACCCCCGGGATCCGGGCGCCGGCCGCGTCGGCCGGCTGGGCTTCCTCGGCGCCCTCGAACTCCGCTCCGACGACCGCCGCTTCGGCGGCCTTTCCGGGATGCTGTTCGACGACCGTTGCCAGCGGCTGCTGGCCGTCGCCGATTCCGGTTCGTGGATCGTGCTGGAGCCGGTCGAGGAAGATGGACGGCTGGTGGATGTGCGCCGCGGCTGGATCGCGCCCATCCTCGACATGGCCGGGGCGCCGCCGGCCAGCAAGGCCGCCGCCGACGCCGAGGAAGTGGCGCGCACCGCCAATGGCGATGTCTTCGTTTCCTACGAGCAGCGGCACCGGCTGGAACGGTTCCGGGGCCTTTCGCCCTGCGACCCGGAGACGCTGGCGCGCCCGCCCGTTGCCCGGCATGTGCTGGCCGAAACCGGCTCCTGGCCGGCGAACGGCGGCGCCGAGGCCGTGGCCGCCCTTGGCGACGGGCTGCTGCTGCTGTCGGAGGCGGCGGCGGACGGCGAAGGGCGGCGGCAGGGCCTGCACTGGTCGCCGGAGGCGCCGGTCGGGCGCTTTTCGCGGCCCGTGCCCAAGGGCTACCAGCCGACGGCGATGGATTTGTTCGACGACGGCGACGGCCGTTCGCACCTGCTGGTGCTGCATCGCCACGCGTCGCTGCTGGGCGGGCTTTCGGCGGTCGTCGACGAGACGGTGTTCGCCGGCGATCCCGCCGAGGCGCCCGAGGGGCGCGTCGTCGCCCGCCTCGGGCCGCCGCTGACGGTCGACAACATGGAGGCGCTGGCGGTTCGCCGGCAGGCCGGCCGCGTTTTCCTCTATCTGGCGTCGGACGACAATTTCAATCCGCTACAGCGGACCGTGCTGCTGAAGTTCGAACTGTTGCCCGAAGGGAGCTGAGCGCGTTCTTTGGGTGGCCGATTCTCAGCCGGCCGGAGTCGACAGCTTCTTCGCCACGTCGCGCTTGAGGCGGCGGGCGCGGAGGGACAGATTGCTGTCGCTCGATTTCAGCAGCCAGTTGTCAAGGCCGCCGACATGCTCGACCGAACGCAGGCCATGGGCGGATACGCGCAGGCGCACCGAGCGGGCCAGCGCGTCCGACATCAGCGTCACCGCTTGCAGGTTGGGCAGGAATGTGCGCTTGGTCTTGTTGTTGGCGTGGCTGACATTGTGGCCGATCTGGCGGCCCTTGCCCGTAAGTTCGCAGACGCGCGACATAGCGGTAATCCTTGGCGATTCTGTTCGATGATTCCATCGGGACGCGCAATGCTGCCCGGCCCGATCCGAGGGTGCGCCTTAGCCGCCGGCGCTTTCTTCGTCAAGGATCGGAAGGCCGGTCCGCTTCCCGGCCGCAATTTTCCTCGCCGCGGGCTGGACCCGTGCCGGCCGCCATGCCACAAGCCCCTTGTGCCTGTTTACGCCATCCATTGCATCGACAAGCCGTTGCAGCAGGAATTGCGCGCCGCGACCCGCGCGGCGCATCTCGCCTATCTGGAAGCGGCGCTCGCCCATGTGGTGGTCGCCGGGCCGCTGCTCGACGACGACGGCCGGCCGATCGGTTCGATGCTGCTGATGGACTTCGCCGACCGCAAGGAAGCCGTCGCCTTCGCCGCCGAAGACCCCTATGCCAAGGCCGGCCTGTTCGCCAGCGTCGCCGTGACGCCGTGGCGGCAGGTCTATCCGAAACCGGCCTGAATCACACCACCGCCGCATAGACCATGGCGCGCAACTGCCGGCGCACCGGCCAGGTCGAGGATGGGATCAACTGCGTCAGGAACAGCACCGGCAGCGCCTCGGCCGGGTCGATCCAGAAGGCGGTCGAGGCGGCGCCGCCCCAGAAATAATCGCCATTGCCGCCGGCAAGCCCGGTCTGGTGGATGTCGATGGTGGTGGCAAAGCCTAGGCCGAAGCCCACGCCTGGATAGGCCGCCTCGGAAAAGGCCGAACGCGACACCTGGTGCAGATCGCGGCCGCCCGGCAGCAGGTTCGCCGTCATCAGCGCCAGCGTCTTGCGGCCGACCAGCGCGGGGTGGTGGGTGCGGAGCGCCTCGCAGAATTTCAGATAGTCCGCCGCCGTCGACAGCAGCCCGCCGCCGCCCGAGACGAGGGCGGGCGGCTTCAGGAAGGGGGAGGTTTCCGCCTGGTCCTGCACTTCGATGCCGCCATGGGGCAGAGGCCGATAGCAGCTGGTCAGGCGATGCCCGGCGCCGGGGCGCGCTTCGAAGCCGGTGTCCGCCATTCCGAGCGGGCGGAAGATGCGCCGTTCGAGGAACTGCTCCAGCGGTTCGTCGGCAAGAAGCTGGATCAGCCAGCCGACGACATCGGTCGACACCGAATAATTCCACGCCGTGCCCGGCGAGAATTCGAGCGGCAGTTCGGCCAGCAGTTCGATCATGCGCGGCAATGTCGTCGTTCCCGCCTCGATCAGGCCGATTCCAAGCTGCCGGTAGGCGGCGTCGACGTTGCTGTTGTGGTGGAAGCCGTAGGTCAGGCCAGAGGTGTGGCGCAGCAGGTCGATCACCTGCATCGGCCGTTCGGGCGCCACCGTTCGCCAGCCGCTTTCGAGGCTGCCGCCGTCATGGACGCGGAGATTCTTCCAGGCAGGGATATATTGGTGCACCGGATCGTCGAGCAGGAGCCTGCCTTCCTCCGCCAGCAGCATCAGCGCCACCGACGTGACCGGCTTCGTCATCGAATAGATGCGGAAGAGGCTGTCTTCGCTCAGCGGCTTGCGCTGTTCGACATCGGCGAAGCCGCGGATGTCGGTGTAGAGAGGTTCGCCGCGGTGCAGGATGTGGAGCGAGGTTCCCGGAAAGCGCCGGGTGTCGAGATAGGCGGTTTGCAGGAAGTCGCCGATCCGTTGCAGTCGTCGTTGGTCGAGAGCCATGGATTCCTCTTTCCCCGCGCCGGTGGGCGAGCCTAGAGCCGGCCCGTCCCGGCGCCAAGCCCCCAACCCCCACCCCCCAAACCCCCGCCTCAGGCTTGCGGGCCGGACTGCGCGGGTCGCCGCCGCAGCGCGTCCTAGCCATAATGGCTAACCAATAGCTCACGCCACCGCCGGCCAGCCGCCCATCGATACGCTCCCGATCCCCGGCTCCGCCGAGCGGTCGTTTGGATCAGCATGTTCTAAAACGCAATAATATTATAATTTGAGAATAAATTATTGATAAAAGAAATACTTCCAGGGATACAAAACTTCATATGACACTATGTGGTTCGGGTTCATCAGTCTGCGAACTGAAATATAACAATACTGGCAAGATAAATATTATAATAGCACGAGAAAATCAGCAGATTCTCGGAACTGTACAGATAGCTGGCGCCGCCAAGCGAAGTCAGGTTGCCGCGGGCGTCGTAGCCGGGCGTGACCGCGCCGACCGCCACATACTGGTTCAAGCCGTTGGCGGTGTAGCCCAGATCGCCCATCGCCGAGGAGAGCGGGGCGTAGGCATCGTTCGAGACCGCGCGACGGCCGATCTGCCCGGCCGGGCTGTAGGCGTCGAACGACAGCGCCACATCGGAGGCCGTGCCGGCAAAATCCTGCCCCAGGCCCGACAAACGCCCGGCATTGTCGTAGCTGTAGCTGGTGACCGTGCCGTTGCCGCGCGCCAGCTGCTTGCGCCGGCCGAGATCGTCCCAGGCGAAGGTCGCCAGCACCCCGAAGCCCGAGGTGGCGCCATTCTCGCGGACCGCCGTCATCTCGTTGGCCAGATTGTAATCATAGGCGACATAAAAGCCGTCCGGCCAGGTCAGGCGCGTGCGCCGGCCGGCCAGATCATAGCCGGAGCGGATGGTGCCGCGCGGGCCGGTCTCCGCAATCCGCCGCGACAGCGCGTCGTAGCTGAACGTCAGCGCATGGTTATATTGCGTCGCCGATGTCGGCCGGCCGAGATTGTCGTAGCTGTAGCCGATGTCCAGTTCAGCCCCCGGCAGATCCTTCTGTGTCAGCCGGTTGAGCTGGTCGTAGGTGAAGCCGATCGACGTGCCGTCGCGAAGGCGGCGGGCGACGATGTTCGAGGCGGCGTCGTAGCTCAGTTCCTCGTAATCGCTGGTGGAGCTGGTTTCTTTCAACGTCTTGTCGGGGAAGAAGGTTCTGGACAGCCGGTCCAGCCCGTCATATTCGTAGCTGGTGCGGTTCTGCTCGCCGTCCTCCACCGTCGCCAGCAGGCCGTTCGCCGTGTAGCTGTAGGCCGCATCCTGCTGCTGGCCGGCGACGCCATAGGCGCTCTGCACCAGCGTCAGCCGCCCGGCGGCGTCATACGCCCGCTTCTCGATGCGATCGGGGCCGAAGGCGCCAACCGCGCCGGGATCGCAGGCGGAAGGCGCCGCCGCGAACGCCGCCGGGTTCATCCGCTGCGCCGTGCAGGCAAGCCGGCCGGCGGCATCATGGCCATATTGCAGCAGTTCACGGGTGACGCCGTCCGACTGCCGCGAGGTGAACGATGGCAGGCCGGACGGGCCATAGCTCATCGCCACCAGTTCATAGGCATGAAAGCCGCTGCCATCGGCGTTGGCCACGCCGCGTTGCAGATATTGGGGCTGGCCGTCGGCGTTGTAGCTGGTGCGCAGCGCACGGTTACGCATGAGGCCGCCGCCATCCGGGTCGGGACCGATCGTCATGGTCTGCTGGCGGACGGCGTCGTAGGTGAAGCGCGTGGTATCGTCCGTGCCCGGCAGCGGCCCGTCAACCGCCAGCACATTGCCGACATGGTCATAGGCAAACGCGGTCGTCGCCGTCAGCGCGCCGTCGCCGGAGCCGGCCGAAGCCGACAGCGGCAGCAGGTTGCTTTTGACCGCGGACGAGCCGGCCTCGTACACAGTGCCGGTTCGCACCTCGTCGGCCGTGCCGGCGCAGCTGGCCAGCGTCTGGCAGGTGGCGGTGGCCGTCGGCAGGTAGATCGGTGTTGCCGCCTGCACCAGCGTGCCCGCCGGGTTTTTCGACCAGGCATAGAGGGCGGAATAGCTGTAGCGCAGTTCGGGCCGGATTCCGCTGGTGACGGGAGCCGGAAGCGTCATCTTGGTCATGCCGCCGTGGGTGGAATCATATTCATAGTTGGTGGTCTGGCCGTTCACCGTCACGCTGTTCGGCTTGTTGCACTTGGCGCGGCTGAGGCAGGTGACGTCGTAGCTGGCCGAGACCACGATGTTGGCGGGCGTGCCCGGCGTCTTTGAGACAGACGTGCGCTGGGTGACATTGCCGCGGCCATCATAGACGAAGGCGGTGTAGTTGCCCTCGGGCTGGGTCACCCGCGTGGTGCGATTGTAGCCATCATAGAGATAGGAGGTGGTCTCCATGGCGCCGTTGCGGTCGGTCGTGGGGCGGCCGACGGCGATGCTGGAATAGACCTGTCGAACATCGCCGACGGGGCTGGTGATGGTGGTGGTCATGGTGCCGCCGGAGGGTGCAAAATTATAGGTCCAGGTGCCAAGCCCGTCGTTGACCGACGACACCCGGCCGTTCGTGTCATAGGTGACGGTGGTGGTCTGGCCGCTTGGAAGCGTGATTTTGCTGAGGCGGAAGGCGCCAATCGGAGGCACCCCGGAAACAAAGGTTGTTTCGTATTTATACTCGTTGGACAAAGAGTCCGTCACCGTTATCGATGCATCGTCATAGGTTAAAGAAGGCCAATCCTGCGTGAACGGAGCACAATAATAGGACGTCGGCGCGCAGGCATCCACTGCATTGTTGATCGCCCACACACTGGCAATCACTGTCCAGGGGAAAGGAATCCCTGGATCACTTATGATAAAATCATTCGACTGATACCAAAAACGCAGTTGATAGCCATAATTATCGGTGATGGATTGTACCCGATAGAAAGTATTGAAACGCCCGGTCTCCGAATCCCCGAACCACACCGTCACGCTAGTGCGGTGAAACTTGATCTCATGCCCGTTGGCGTAGCGGATCTCTGTTACCAGGCCGAGATGCCCGGGCGGCAGCGTGTTTTCCGTAGACGGGTTAAAATAGCTTGCATCGAACAGGATTCTCACGCCGTCCCGATCCGTATAGGTATAGAGAGAACCGCTTTTGGTCAGCGTCGCCCCATTCCCTTTCGCCGAGGTATAGGTCGATCCGGATACGGTGAAGGTGTCACCACCTCCACCCCAGCCAACCGTCACCAGGGAACCGGAAATCTCCAGCGTCGGCGTGATGGTGTCCCGCCACCATTTTTCCACCCAGACCCGCCCATAGGACAGACCCGCCGTCGGCGGGCCGATCGAGATGCTCGGCTGCGCCGCCGAAAACGTCCCCTTGACGACATCCACGCCGTTGGCGTCGACATTGCTGTAGGGAGGCGGTGTCGGAAAGTGGGCATCCGCCCCCCAGACTGGGCCGGCCAGTGAAGCGCGACAAGACCTTTTAGAGTCTTGAACAAGACCTTTTAGAGCAGTTTTTTCCGAAGCCGGCTCCCTCATCCCAGCCTAGAGATGATCAGTTCGCGTGCCTCGCTCGGGCGGCCGCCGAGGCGGAAATGATGACCGGCCTCTTCGATCGCGCAGCCGGCGAAGATGACGCGGATATCGGGCACGTCGTTGATGGACATGATCCAGCGGCCCTCAAGCGCTTCTAGGGCGCCCCTCATGGCCTCGTAATCGGCGTGTGAGAAAGTCGGGCCGTAGTAGTCGGCCGATCCCCAATAGGGCGGGTCCAGGTAGAACAATGTGCCTGGCGCATCGTAGCGCCGCAGGAAGTCCGCCCAGTGCATGCGCTCGATGACGACGCCCGCCAGCCGCTCGTGCACGTCCTCGAGCATCGAGCGCAGCCGCGTGATGTCGAAGCGGCCGCCCGCCGTGCGGCTGACGCCGAAGTTCCGCCCCACCACCTTGCCGCCGAAGGCCAGGCGCTGGAGATACAGAAAACGGCCGGCGCGCTCGATGTCGGTCAGCGTGTCCGGGTCCACCTGCATCAGCCGTTCGAATTCCGCCCGGCTGGACAGCGTCCACTTCAGTTCGTCCAGAAAGGCGTGCGGATGGCGCTGCAACAAACGAAACAGCGTCACCACGTCGGCCGAGATGTCATTGATGACCTCGGCTTTCGGCCGCCAGCGCCGCCGAAAGAACACGCCACCCATGCCCACAAACGGCTCGGCATAGAGCGTATGCGGCACCGTCGCGATGCGCTCGGCGAGGCGCGCCGCCAGATTGCGCTTGCCGCCCACATAAGGCGCGACCGGCCGCGCCGGCTCCACTGCCTCCAGACCGGCGGCAACTTCGATTGATCCCATCAGAACACCCTGCTGATACTTCCCTCGCCGTGCGCGGCGCGGGAACGGTTGGGCGAGACGTCCGCCCGATGTGCAGGGCCTTTTCCTGCGGCTTGGGGCGTTGGCGCGCCCCGGCCTCCCGCCTCGCGGCGGATACTCTCGTCCGGGCCGTCCGCCGCGTTGTGTGGTTTTCGCCACCGTGGCGAAAACTCCTCCGTACCGCCGCCGCTCGGCCTCGTTGCGCTGGATCAGTTTGCGAATGTCGGCGCGGCGTCATCACAACCAATGCAGCACGCGCACTTCAGCGCCAGTTCGCCCGAGGCCGACACTGCCATGCGGTCGACGACATGGTGGGCGGCGGCGCCGAAATCGCCATCGGCCGGGTTGCCGTCGCCGCGCGGCCACGGGGCGCTGCGGATCCGCACTGCGGCCCCGGCCCAAACCAGCGCCGGCCAGTCGCCCAGCGCTTCCGCCTGCACCACAAGGCGGCCGACCTCGAGTGTCGTTCCCTGGCCGAAATTGCCGTCTCTGAAACCGAGGTCGATCTCGAAGTCCGGCAGCGCCAGCACAGCGTCCGCCCAGTCCTCGCCCAGCATGGCGCTCGAGGACGGTGCGTTGTGCGACAGGCGGATCACCACGACGGCCCCATCGGCGGCGCGGCGCGGCGACAGTTCGATCAGCGTCACCACGCTCACAGCAGCGGCCTTGCATAAAGGCCGGCAAGGCCGCTGCCGCCGCTCGCGCCACCCATCTGCTGCACGATCTGCTGCAACGCCGCCGTCTGCCGTTGCAGCTCGGTCATCTGCTCGTCGGCGGTCTGGTTCAGGCTGGCCAGCTGGCCATTGCTGGCCTCCTGCGCGGCCGACTGCGCGGCCATGGCCGCATCCGTCACCTGGGTGTTGGCCAGACGGATCAACTGTTCGAGCGAGGTGATGGTGTCGCCCCGGTCGGCGGCAAACGCGCCGCTGCTGCCATAGGCCTCGCGCGACAGGTCATATTGGCGCCCCAGCAGGTCGGCGAGATCGTTCACCTTCGACAGGTCGCCGCCATTCACCAGGGCTTCGAGGCGCTGGCGCTCGGCGGCGAGGTCGGCGAGGCGCTCGGCCATCGAGCCTTCGGCGCGACCGCCAAAGCGCAGATCGTCGAGCAGTTGCCGCGCCGTCTGCGCCGCCCCTTCCAGTGATTGTTGCAGCAGTTTCGCGCGGTCCTCAGCGTTGGCGCGCTTCCTTCGCAGCCGCGCCACATTGCCCTTGTAGCCCAGGATCGACAGCGAACCGCCGTCGCCGCTGCTGTCCAGCGGATAATCGACCTTGGTGGCGGCCGTCACATTGGCGGCCCCGAACAGGCAACCGCGCAGCAGCACCGCCCAATAGGTGGCCACATCCTTGGTGCCGCTGCCGGCCAGCTCCACCGAAAAGCGGTCGCGGGCACGAATGGCGGTGCGCTTCGACGGATAGGTGCCGGGAAAGCCGCGCTCGATCTGCCGGCGCACCTGTTC
>CAYYGQ010000032.1:0-13769 GCA_964471485.1 uncultured Sandaracinobacter sp.
GGCGCACGGTCTGCGCCTTGATGGTGATGCCGCGCTCCTTCTCGATGTCCATATTGTCCAGCACCTGGGCCGACATCTCGCGCGCGGAGAGGCCGCCGCAAGCCTGGATCAGCCGGTCGGCCAGCGTCGATTTCCCATGGTCGATATGGGCGATGATGGAAAAGTTGCGGATGTGCGAAAGCGGCGTCATGGCCGCCCTCTAGAGCATGTTTCCAGTCAGGAACAGCCGGCCGTTCAGGAGAAGCGCTTTTGCAGCGCCAGCAGCGCCAGCGCCGCCTCGACCGCTTCCCCGGCCTTGTTTTTGCGCGCCGGATCGGCGCGCGCCAGCGCCTGCGCCTCGTTCTCGACGGTGAGGATGCCGTTGCCGATGGCAAGGCCGTCCAGCGTCAGCGCCATCAGCCCGCGGGCGCTTTCGCCGGCGACGATCTCGAAATGAAAGGTCTCGCCGCGAATGACGCAGCCAAGCGCCACATAGGCGTCGTAGC
Organism: uncultured Sandaracinobacter sp.; assembly: GCA_964471485.1. Taxonomy (GTDB): domain Bacteria; phylum Pseudomonadota; class Alphaproteobacteria; order Sphingomonadales; family Sphingomonadaceae; genus Sandaracinobacteroides. Next base: position 486 of record CAYYGQ010000032.1, read on the forward strand.
GGCCCGATTCGGCGGCCAGCGCGATCGCCGCCGGAATCTCCAGCGCCCCCGGCACCTCCACCAGCTCATGGGAATGGCCGCCCGCCTCAAGGGCGGCAACGGCCCCCTGCAACTGCAAATCGAAGATAGGCCGGTAAAATCCGGCGCCCACCACCAGCATGTTCGCCATGTTCAGTCCTCCAGAAGCGCCGTCTCGCCAACCACCTTCAGGCCATAGCCCTCAAGCCCGACATAGGCACGCGGTCCGGTCGACAGCAGCCACATATCGGCCACGCCCAGATCCACCAGGATCTGGGCGCCGACGCCCAGCTCGCGAATGGTGTTCTGGGCATCGCGGCCATGGTCCCGCATCAGCCGCGAGTGCCAGTCGGGGCGGGCATCGCGAATGAGGATCAGGATTCCGGCGCCCTCGGCGGCGATTGCCTCCATGGCGCGGGGAATAAGACCGGATCGCCCGCCCACTTCGTCGAACAGGTCGGTGAAGGCGTTCAGCACATGGACACGCACCAGCGTCGGCTTTCCCGGCTCGATCCGCCCCTTCTGCAACACCAGATGCTCGGCATATTCGGCGGTATTGGCATAGGTCATCGCCGTCCAGTGGCCGCCGTGCCCGCTTTCAAGCCCGGTTTCCGCCACCTTCCGCACCAGGTGATCGTGGCGCATCCGATAGGCGATCAGATCGCGGATGGTGCCGATCTTCAGCCCGTGCCGGCGGGCGAACAGCATCAGATCGTCAAGCCGCGCCATGCTGCCGTCGTCGTTCATCACCTCGCAGATGACGCCGGACGGGTTCAACCCCGCAAGGCGCGACACGTCCACCGCCGCCTCGGTATGCCCGGCCCGCACCAGCACGCCGCCGTCGCGCGCCGCCAGCGGGAACACATGGCCGGGCGACACGATCGATTCCGACCCCTTCGAGGCATCGATGGCGACCGCCACGGTGCGGGCGCGGTCGGCGGCGGAAATGCCGGTGCTGATGCCCTCCCGCGCTTCGATCGACACGGTAAAGGCGGTTTCGTGGCGCGAACGGTTGTTCTGCGTCATCAGCGGCAGGGCGAGCTGTTCGATTCGCCCCCTGGTCATGGCCAGGCAGATCAGGCCGCGGCCATGGGTGGCCATGAAATTGATGGCGTCGGGCGTCGCCATCTGCGCCGGAATGATGAGATCGCCTTCATTTTCCCGGTCCTCGTCGTCGACCAGAATATACATGCGGCCGTTCCGCGCCTCGGCGAGAATCTCCTCGATCCCGACCAATGGCGACGGCCCGGCATCCAGAAGACAGGCTTCCAGCTTCGAGAGCGTCTCGGCGGTCGGGTTCCAGTCGTCGCTGTCAAGATCGCGAAGGCTGTTGGCGTGCAGGCCGGCGGCGCGCGCCAGGCCAGAGCGCGACAGGCCGGTTGCGGCCAGCGCCTTTCGAATGCGTTCGATGGTTTGCCGTGACATGGCGATCGTGTTTCACAGTTTGATGTGAAACACAATACAGCAAATCACATTACACTGTTTGCCGCACCTTCAAGCCGCACCTTCAACATGCGCGCCAGATAGCGGGCCAGCACATCCATCTCGATGTTCACCCGCAGGCCCGGCCGCAGGCGCCCAAGCGTGGTTTCCCGCGCCGTATGCGGAATGATGTTGAGGTGGATCAGGCATTCGCCGCCCGCCCGATCCTCAACGGCGTTCACCGTCAGCGACACGCCGTCGACCGCCACCGACCCCTTGGCGGCCATCGCCCCGGCCAGCGCCGCCGGAACGACCAGGCCAAGATGCAGCGACCCATCGACCTGCTCCGCCAGATCGACCGCCCCCACCGCATCGACATGGCCGGTAACGATATGGCCGCCAAGCTCGTCCCCCACTTTGAGCGCCCGTTCGAGGTTGAGCCGCGCCCCTTGCCGCCACTGGTCGGGGCTGGTGCGGACGAGCGTCTCCGCCGACACGTCCACCTGGAAACGCCGCCCCTCGCGGGCAACAACGGTCAGGCACACGCCCGAACAGGCGATCGAGGCGCCGATGGCCACATCGTCGAGCGGTTGCCCGGTCTCGATCTCAACGCGAAGGTCGCCACCCTCGCGCCGCTCCAGGCGAATGATTTCGCCAACATCGCCGATGATGCCCGTGAACATGCCCCAGCCCTAGCTGCTGCCCCGATAGACCTCAAGAACATCGTCGCCAAGCCGCCGCCGTTCTTCGAGCCGCCAGCGGCCATGGCATTCCGCCAGCGATTTCGGGCAGAGCGCTTCCAGCCCCCGTCCATGGCCGATCAGGATCGGCGCCCGCAGCAGCAGCAGCCGGTCCACCCGTCCGGCGGCCACAAGCGACGAGGCCAGCCCGCCGCCGCCCTCGCACAGGATTCGGTTCACTCCCCCGGCCGCCGCGAAGCGGTCGAGTTCGGCGACGGAGCGGAACGCCCTATAGCCTTCCGGCACTTCGCCCGCCGTCAGCACCGCCCGCAGCGGCTGCGGCGCGTCATTCCCCGGCAGGCGCTGATCGAGGCGCGGCGAATCGGCGCGAAAGGTGCCGCCGCCCACCAGCACCATGTCGGCTTCGGCGCGCAACCGATGCACGAAGGTGCGCGCCACCTCGCCGGTGATCCACTGGCTGGCGCCGTCGGCCATGGCAAGGCGCCCGTCCAGCGACAGCGCCAGCTTCAACGTCAGTTCCGCCCGCCCGGCCATCAGGCGCCCGGAAAAGCCCGCCAGTTCCTCCTTCGCCGCCACTTCCCCCACACCAACGCATACCGCCACGCCGCCATCGCGCAGCCGCTCGATACCGCGCCCCGACGTGCGCGGGTCCAGATCCTCCATGGCAACCACCGCGCGGCCGATCCCGGCGGCCAGCAGCGAATCGGCGCAGGGCGGGCCGCGCCGGCTCTGGTGCGCGCAAGGCTCCAGCGTCGTGTACAGCGTCGCCCCACGGGCCGCGTCCCCCGCCGCGGCCAGCGCCATCGCCTCCGCATGCGGGCGGCCGCCATCCGCGGTCCAGCCACGGCCGACCACCAGGCCTTCCCGCACCAGCAGGCAGCCGACATTGGGGTTGGCGCCGGTGCGGCCACGGCCACGAACGGCCAGCGCCAGCGCCGCCGCCATCCACCGCTCGTCCGCCGCAATCCTGCCGGCGCTCGTCACGTCAATTGCTGGTGGCCTGCCGCGCCGCCGCCCGCTCCGCTTCCAGCGCCTGCTGCCGGGCCAGCGCCTCTTCATAGGCGCGGCGGTTGGCGGCCACTTCGGCGCGAAGGCGGTCCATCGCTTCCTCGCGGTCGCGAACGGCGTCCTCGGCGGTGCGGTCGCCGCGCCACCCTTCCATATAGACGATGCGCTCTCCCGGCGTGATGCCGCTGTCCATGCCCAACAGAAAGGCCAGCATGATGACGCAGCCCATCACCAGCGCCAGAAAGGCGCCCAGAATCTTGTGCGGCGGCAGTTGGCGCAACCGCTCGAACAGGCCAAGCTGCGGCCGGTTCCAGGAATAGCCGCCATCCTGGTTCATTTCGCGATTCATCAGCAGCGCCCGGCGGCGACCATTGTCGTCCGCCGAAAGCTGCGGCATCGCAAACGGCAGCGGCATTCGCACGGGCTTCGGCTTCTGCAATGGCATCGGGCTTTTCGGTCCTCCGGTCCTCGCTGTGGCCGGCGCCATCGGCCGGCACGCGCAGCCTCAGGCACGCAGCGGCGTCAGACGCGCATCGGCATCAGCACGTAAAGCGCATTCGACCCCTCGCCCTCGCGGATCAGCGTCGGCGCGGCCGCATCCGCCATATGGACCTCAACCGTCTCGCCTTCAACCTGCGCCAAGATGTCGAGCAGATAGCGGCTGTTGAACCCCACATCGAAGCTTTCGCCGGCATAGTCGGCCGACACATCTTCGCTGGCCACCCCTTTTTCCGGGCTGGTGACGGACAGCGTCACCCGGTCGCGGTCCAGGCTCAGCTTCACCGCCCGGGTCTTCTCGCTGGCAATCGCCGTCACCCGGTCGACGCTTTCGGCCAGCGTCGACGGCTCGATCTTCAGCAGCCGGTCGTTCGCCGTCGGAATGACGCGGCTGTAATCCGGGAAGGTGCCTTCGATCAGCTTCGAGGTCAGCACCGCCGGGCCGATGGCAAAGCGGATCTTCGTCGCCGAAAGCGCGATGTCCACCTCGCCGTCGCGCTCGTCCAGCAGTTTCCGCACTTCGGCGATGCACTTTCGCGGCACGATGATGTCGGGCATGCCGGCCGCCCCTTCCGGCAGCGGCACATCGACGCGCGCCAGCCGGTGGCCGTCGGTCGCAACAGCGCGAAGCACGGTGGCGCCGGCGGGGGCATGGAGGAAAATGCCGTTCAGATAAAAGCGCGTTTCCTCGGTCGAAATGGCGAAGCGTGTCCGGTCAATCAGGGCCACCAGCGCTTCCGCCGGCAAGGTGAAGCGCACCGGCAGGTCGCCCTCGCCCAGCACCGGGAAATCCTCGCGCGGCAGCGTCTGCAACTGAAAGCGCGCCCGCCCGGCGGTCACGGCCATCTTGGCGCCGGACGCATCCAGCATCACCTGCGCCCCGTCCGGAATCTTGCGGACGATATCGAACAGCGTGTGCGCCGAAACCGTGGTGGCGCCGCCCTGCTCGACCGCGGCGGGCGCCTCCTCCACCACCTGAAGGTCGAGGTCGGTCGCCATCAGCCGCACCACGTCGCCGTCCGCCGACAGCAGCACATTCGACAGAATCGGAATGGTGTTGCGGCGCTCCACCACCGACTGCACATGGCCAAGTGCTTTCAACAATGCGGCCCGTTCGACAACCAGCTTCATGCGTATTCTGTTCCCTGCTCCCGTGGCTCCGGCCCCATCCTCTATACAGGAGGCGCCCGGCTGGGGAAGCGGCAAAGCGTCCCGCTCATGGAAAAGAGCGGAAAAGATTTGACCGGAATGGCTGGCATCTCCAGTTACAACCGCACCACCGCCGATGAGGGAGCCGCCCGATGGCCCGCTTTTTCCTCTGGACGCTCGGCGTCCTCGCTGCCCTGCTGCTGGCGGCCGCCCTCGTCTGGCGCTTCTACAGCGCGCCGCTGCTGCAATGGATGCTGAAGCCGCCTTCGGGGTTCAGCGAATCCGCCACGCCCCCACCCCCCGACTACCGGCAACAGCAGAACTGGCTCACCCGCCCCGACATCGCCGGCAACCCGGCGCTGTTCGCGCCGGAAGGCTATCGCCCGGCCCCCCACCCGGCGGCCGCCCTGTTCTTCGTCAGCCCCACCGCCTGGTTCGGCCGCGCCTGGAACGCGCCCTTGGACGACGCCGCCACCAACGAACGGCTCGACCGCTTCGCAAGCACACAGGCGAGCGCCTTCAACAGCGTCGCCGCCATCTGGATCCCCCGCTACCGGCAGGCCGCCTATGGCGCCTTCCTCGCCCCCGGCCCCGACAGTGTGAAGGCGCTCGGCCTTGCCTATCAGGATGTCGAACGCGCCTTCGACGCCTTCCTCGCCGCCCAGCCCGCCGACCGGCCCATCCTGCTGGCCGGCCACAGCCAGGGCGCGCTCCACCTCCTCCATCTGCTGAAGGCAAGGCGCGCCGCCATCGGCGACCGGCTGGTCGCCGTCTACGCCGCCGGCTGGCCGGTGGTCGAGCCGGGCGATTCGCAATTGCTGGGGGTGCCGCCCTGCGCGTCCGCCACGGCCACGGGCTGCCTGCTCAGCTGGCAGAGCTACGCCGCCGACGGCGCGCTCAAAGCGGCGCTCGAAACCCTGGCGCCGGTCGTCGACCTCTCCGGCGCACCGATCGGCGCGCGGCCGATGCTCTGCGTCAACCCGATCACCGGCGACGGCGCCGCCGCACCCGCGGCGCGCAATCTCGGCGCGCTCGACGACACCCGGCTCCTCCCCCATCTCGTCGGCGCCGAATGCAGTCCAGAGGGGCTGCTGCTGATCGCGCCGACTCCGGCCCTCGGCAATCCGGCGTTCCGCCAGGGCGGCAATTTCCACGTCTATGATTATGCGCTGTTCTGGGCCAACATCCGCGCCGACGCCGAAGCGCGGCTGTCGGCCCACGCCAGTCAGACGCTCGGCCAGCCCCCCAGCCAGCCAGTCAGCCAGCCACAATGACCGCGCCCACCACCGACCCGGCGCATTTCGCCCACAGCCTGCCGGATCGCGGCCGCCTGCTGGCGCTCGACATCGGCACAAAAACCATCGGCCTTGCCACCGCCAGCGCCGACTGGGGCTTTGCAACGGCGCAAAAAACCCTGGCGCGCACCACGCCGGCCAAGGATCTCGCCGCCCTGAAGGCAATGGCGGCGGCCGATTCGATCCACGGCCTCGTCATCGGCCTGCCGCTATCGATGGACGGCTCCGACAGCCCGCGCACCCAGTCGGTGCGCGCCCAGGCCCGGAACCTCGCCACGGCCCTCGCCCTCCCAACGCTGCTCTGGGACGAACGCTGGTCCACCATGGCCGTCGAGCGGCACATGCTCGACGCCGACCTCAGCCGGCGGAAACGCGAAACTCTGGTCGACGCCCTGGCCGCCGCCCATATCCTCGAAGGGGCGCTTGCCCGCCTCCGCCACCTTGCCGCATCCGGCCCATGGAGCTAAGGCCCGGTTTCGTGAATCCGAACGACGACGCCCCCCCCTTCTCGCCCGCGCATCTGCTCGGGATCGAAGGCCTCCAGCCCTTTGAAATCCGCTTCCTGCTCGACGAGGCGGAGGGCTGGGTCGAAACCAGCCGCCGGGCGCGCAAGCACGACGGCCGCCTCGCCGGCCTGACGCAGATCAACGCCTTCTTCGAAAACAGCACCCGCACGCTCTTGAGCTTCGAAATCGCCGGCAAGCGCCTCGGCGCCGATGTGGTGAACCTCGCCGCCGGCTCCTCCAGCCTGAAAAAGGGCGAAACCCTGCTCGACACGGCGCTGACTCTGAACGCCATGCGCCCCGATGTCCTCGTCATCCGCCACGAAAGCTCCGGCGCCGTCGCCCTCATCGCCGAAAAGGTCGACTGCCCGGTGCTGAACGCCGGCGACGGCCGCCACGAACATCCGACGCAGGCACTGCTCGACGCCCTTACCATCCGCCGCCGCAAAGGCGGGATCGAGGGGCTGAAAGTGGCCATCTGCGGCGACATCATGCACAGCCGCGTGGCGCGCTCCAACTTCCATCTGCTGACGGCGCTCGGCGCCGAAGTGCGCGCCGTCGCTCCGCCGACGCTGCTGCCCCCCTTCGTCGAATCGCTTGGCGCCGTCCCCTTCACCAACATGGACGAGGGGCTGGAAAGCGCCGACGTGGTGATGATGCTCAGGCTGCAACTGGAACGGATGGATGGCGCCTATGTGCCCTCCACCCGTGAATATTTCCGCTGTTTCGGCCTGACCCGGGAACGCCTCGCCGTCGCCGCCGACGATGTGCTGGTGATGCACCCGGGGCCGATGAATCGCGGCGTCGAAATCTCGTCGGCGGTCGCCGACGACATCCAGCGCTCGGCCATCACCGAGCAGGTGGAAATGGGGGTGGCGGTGCGGATGGCCTGCCTCGATGTCCTCACCCGCGGCCGCCGGGGGGAAGGCTGATGCGACCGATCCTCTTCAAAGGCGCCCGGCGAATCGACCCGGCAACGGGCGCGGATTCCACCGGCGACCTGCTGGTCGCCGACCGCCGCATCGCCGCCCTCGGCGAACGGCTCGCCGCCCCCGAAGGCGCCGAAACCATCGACGCCGGCCATCTGGTGCTGGCCCCCGGCCTCGTCGATTCGGGGGTGTTCCGCGCCGACCCGGCGGCGGCCATCGCCGGCGGCATCACCACCGTGACGCTGATGCCCGACCAGTCGCCACCCCTGGACGATCCGGTGCTGGTGGAACGCGCCGAACGCCTCGGCAAGCCCCGCCTCTGGGTGCGGCCGCTGGCGGCGGCCACCAAAGGGTTGCAGGGCCGCGAACTCGCCGAACTGGCCTTGATGCGGGAAGCCGGCGCCGTTGCGGTTGCCACCGGCCGCCACGCCATCGCCGATGCCCAGGTGATGCTGCGCCTCTGCCGCTACGCCGCCGGTCTCGGCCTCGTCGTCGTCGCCCACGGCGAATGCCCGTTCCTGACCAGGGGCGCGGTGGCCACCGAAGGCGAATACGCAACGAGGCTCGGCCTTGCCGCCGCCCCCGCCTCGGCCGAAAGCGTGGCCATCGCCCGCGACCTCGCGCTTGCCCGCGAAGCCGGCGCCGCCCTCCACATCCCCTGCGTCAGCACCGCCGAAGGCGTCAATCTCGTCCGCGCCGCGCGCGCCGCCGGGCAGGATGTCACCGCCGCCACGGCGCCGGCCTACGCCCTGCTTTCGGAAACCGCGCTCGTCGGCTACCGCAGCTTCGCCCATCTGTCGCCGCCGCTTCGGGGCGAGGCCGACCGCAAGGCGGTGCGGCAGGCGCTGGCCGACGGCACCATCTCCATGCTCTCAAGCCGCCACGACCCCCGCACCGAAGAGGAAAAGCGCCTGCCCTTCGCCGACGCCGCGCCCGGCGCCGCTGGCTCGGCGACGCTGCTGGCGCTCGGCCTGTCGCTGGTGCACGACGGCACGCTTTCCCTCGTCCGCCTGCTGCAACTGCTGTCCTCCGCGCCCGCCAGCCGCTTCGGCCTTGCCGGCGGCACCCTCGCCGTCGGCGCCCCGGCCGATCTGCTGCTGTTCGATCCGCAAGCCCCCTGGCAAATCCGCGCCGAAACCCTGCCCGGCCTTGCCGGCAACACCCCCTTCGATGGCCTTCCCGTACAGGGGAAAGTCCACCGGCTGCTGAAAGGAGGGGAAACGCTGCTCTGATGCGTCTTGCCGCTCCGATGCTGCTGCTTCTTGCCACGCCGGCCGTCGCCACGGTGCAGGCCGGGGTCGAGAAATGGAACGCCGGCGATTACGAGGCCGCGGTCGCCGAATGGACCGGCCCGGCCGCGCGCGGCGACACCGACGCCCTCTTCAACATGGGGCAGGCCTATCATCTCGGCCGCGGCGTTCCCCGGAACGACAGCACGGCGATCGACTATTATCGCCGCGCCGCCGACAAGGGGCATCTGGGCGCCCTCACCAATCTTGGCATCACCCTCTACCAGACCGGCCAGAAAACCGAGGGGCTGAACCAGTTGCGCCAGGCCGCCGACAGGGGCGACCTGCGCGCCTCCTATGTGCTCGGCGTCGCCACCTTCGGCGGCGAAGGAGCGCAGCGCAACCGCGTGCTCGGCTACGCCTATGTCGTCCGCGCCCGCGATGGCGGCCTCGCCATCGCCAGCCGCCAGGCGGCGCGCATGGCAACGCTGATGACCGCCGCCGAGCGCGCCAAGGGCGAAGAAACCGCCAGGGCGCTGGTGAGCGACGGCGCCGTCGTCGATGCGGCCGCCGAGCGCGCCGACGGCGAAACCGCCATTGCCGGCGCCGCCGCCAATGCCGCCGCCGATTCCGAAGGCTGGAAAGTGCAGCTCGGCGCCTATAAGTCGCAAGGGGCCGCCCGCACCGCCTGGGCCAGCCTGGTCTCGCAATCCGCGACGCTGCTGCGGGGATTGACTCCGATCTATACCAGCGGCGGCGGGCTGGTGCGGCTGCAAGTCGGTCCTTATGCGGAAAAATCCGCCGCCGCCGACCTCTGCGCCAGCCTGTCGGCGGCCGGCCGCCCCTGTTTCGTCACCCGCTGACCGTCGGCCGCCGACAAGAACGCAGCCGGCAAGCGAGCCGCCGGCAAGAACGCCGCCGACAAGCATTCCGCCGGCAAGGGCGTTGCCAGCAAAAACGCTGTCATGAAAAAAGCCGCTGCGCGTTACCGCGCAGCGGCCAGGGTTCAGGGAGGAAGTACCACGCACCCAAAGGCGCGACAGCACTCATGCGGGATGGTTAAAGGGGGATAACACCAGCCCGCACCCCTAATCTGTAACCGACAGCGCGGAAATTCAAGATGGAAAGGCAAAAATCGCACAAAGATCTGTTTTTGCCTTGCATCGCAATCAGTTGGGTGAACGGAACAGGGTCTCGGCGGTATGCTCGCGCGGCGCGGCCTCCTCATTTTCCGCCTCGCGCTCGGCGCGAAGCTCGGCGAGAATCGCCTCGCGGTCGGCGCCGAGGCGGCCGTCATCGGCCTCGACCCCGGCCTTGCGCGCCGCATCGGCCACCAGCGCGTCCAGTTCGCGCTGCGCGCAAAGGCCAAGCGTCACCGGATCCTTGGGCGTGATATTGGCCATGTTCCAGTGCTCGCGGCTGCGGATGGCGGCGATGGTGTTCTTGGTGGTGCCGATCAGCCGGGAAATCTGCGCGTCGGTGATTTCCGGGTGATTCTTGATGATCCAGGCGATGCCGTCCGGTTTGTCCTGCCGCTTGGCCAGCGGCGTATAGCGCGGTCCCGACGTGCGGCGCTGCTGCGACGGCCCGGCGATGATCCGCAGCCGATAGGCCGGATCGGCGTGGCCGCGCTCGATCTCGCTTTCGGCCAGCTCGCCGGCCCGCACCGGGTCGCGCGGCGTCAGCCGGGTCGACGCCGTTTCGTCGGCGATCGCCTGCACTTCCAGCACATGAATCTGGCAGAAGGCGGCGATCTGGGCAAAGGTAAGGCCGGTATTCTGCACCATCCAGGTCGCGGTCGCATGCGGCATCAGCGGCGGCGCCTGCTTCGTCTGTTTCGGGCTGTTCGCCATTGGCTCTTTCCTGATCTCGAACAATCGTAAAATCGAAAACGGCCACCCCGCAAGGGATGGCCGGACGCCGGCAAACCCTAGGGCCTGCGGCGCCCGAGCGCAAGACCGCAAACGGGCATCACCCCGCGCCGCCGGCAACCCAGCAGCCGATCCCCGCATAGCCAAAGCCGCCAAGCCGCCGCAGCATCCGCGCCTCTCCATGGGCGACTCCGCCAAGGGCAAGCACCGGCCCTGGCGCGCGCCGGGCGATGCGGCCGAACCGGCGCGCCCCGAGCACGGCGCCGCCCGGATGGCTCGCCGTCTCGAACACCGGCGACAGGAACACCAGATCCGCCCTTGCCCGGAAGGCGCGGCGCACATGGCGCTCGTCGTGGGCCGCCGCCGTCAGCAGGCCGGAAAGCCGCCTTGCCCGCGTTCCTTCCGGCCGGTGCACGCCATGGCCGGCGCCGGGGATGCCGCTCACCACCACCAGCAGCGACTTCTGCCGCGCCGCCGCCAGCACCCGCCGAAGCAGCATCCGCCGATCCGCCATGGGCCAGCCATAGTGGCGGAAGACGATCCCCCCACGCCATGGCAGCCGGTCGATCGCCCGCCACAGCGGGTCCGTCGCCGACAGGCCGCCAAGCCGCTCGTCGGTGAACAGCCATTGGCGCGGCAGATGCCGCCGCCTTCGGCCATGGTTGCGGCTTGCGATCGTCACGGCAGCGCCCTAACCGCAAGCAGTGAAGAAAGCCACCGCCCTCCCCGCCCCAATCCCCGACGGCAGCGCCGCCGAGCGGCTGCGGCAGCTCCACGCCATTCTCCGCCACGAGGCCGCCCTCGGCCACCACCCGGAACCGGCGCTGATCGCCGTCAGCAAGAATTTCGACGCCACCGCCATCCAGCCGCTGCTCGACGCCGGCCAGCGCCGTTTCGGTGAAAACCGGGTGCAGGAGGCGGCGGCGAAATGGCCGCCGCTGCTGAAGGCCAACCCCGGAATCGAACTGCATCTCGTCGGCCAGCTGCAATCGAACAAGGCCGCCGCCGCCGTCGAACTGTTCCAGGCCATCCACAGCCTCGACCGGCCGTCGCTCGTGCGGGCGCTGGCAAGGGCCTGCGACGCCGCCGGCCGCCAGCCCATGCTGTTCGCGCAGGTCAACATCGGCGCCGAACCGCAGAAGGGCGGCGTCGCCATCGACGCTCTCCCGGCGTTGCTGGCCGCGGCCGAGGCCGCCGGTCTTCGGGTGTCCGGGCTGATGGCGGTGCCGCCGGCCGGAAAAGACCCGGCCCCCTATTTCGCGCTGCTGGCGAAACTCGCCCGCCGGCACGGTCTCGACCGGCTCAGCATGGGCATGAGCAGCGATTACGCCCTCGCCGCCCGGCTGGGCGCAACCCATGTGCGGATCGGCACCGCCCTCTTCGGCCAGCGCGAAATTGTAAAGCAGCTTTAACTTTCAGTCCCGGTCCTTGCCTACAAGTAACGGAACCAGCATATGCTGGATCGAGCAAGATTCATTGCGACTATCTGCGTAGTCGCGGGTCGGCCGTGTTGCGAATTTTCAAACGAAAATGCCTGCCGTTTTCGTGACGGGCACAAGGATACTGAAGATGCTTGGGATGAAGGAAATCTGTGCGCTGCTTCTGGCGGGCGGCATGGGCGCCGGCTCGGTGGTCGGTGTGCAGCAGGCAAAGCCCATGGTGCAGAAGGCCGTCGCCAAGAAGGCGCCGGCGCCGAAAGTCCACAAAAGCGTCTCCAGCAATCTGGCGCGCGCCGAAATCAACGATTGCCCGACCATCGCCGGCACCATGGGCAGTGGCATCGCCGGCCTTGCCCCCCTTCCTTCCTTCGAATCGCTGGCGCCGGGAAGCAGCGGTGCCGATCCGCGGATTGCCTACGGGCCGGCCGGCGGCGGCGGCTATGGCGGCTATCTGGTGCCCGGTGGCGGCGGCGGCGGTGGCGGAGGCGGTGGCAATTCTGGGCCGTCGATCCTGCCGCCAACGCCCACCGTCCCCGAACCGGCAAGCTGGGCCATGATGGTCGGCGGCCTCGGCATGATCGGCCTCGCGCTGCGAAGAAACGGCGCCCGGCAAGACGCCGCGCCCCACTCGGCCTGACCCTTCCCGAACCAGACCGCGCGGCAAAACGAGGCAAGCGGAAAAGTCTTCCCAGCCCGGCCTGCGCCGATCGCAGGAAATTCTCCTCCCTGCCGTGAACGCCTTCAGCCAGCCGGAATTCGCCCGGCGCGGCCGAACCGGCGAGGGCGTCATGACGAACATCGGGATCACGGCAACGATCAGGCCGGCGGCAGCGTCGGCCATCGTCGCCAGGCTGGCGGCAGTGTCCATCAGCGTCGCCGCACTGGCGGCAGTGTCTATCATCACCGCCGGCCCGGCGCTGGCCGCCACCCCCGGCCCCGACTGCACGGTCCGCGAAGTGATCGAAGTGCAAACCCACAACCTCGACCCGCGCTACCTCGGCACGCTCGGCGACGGCGGCAAAGCGCGCGCCGTGGCCACCGTCCGCCGGCAGTCGGTCTGGAAAACCCCTGCGGCCACCCGGCCACCCACAGCAGCGGCAACAGGCAGTTGACCGCCATCCACCCGCCGTGGCAGAGGCGCCGCCGAAGCGGGCGTAGCTCAATGGCAGAGCAGAAGCTTCCCAAGCTTACGACGAGGGTTCGATTCCCTTCGCCCGCTCCA
>CAYYGQ010000033.1:0-13469 GCA_964471485.1 uncultured Sandaracinobacter sp.
CCCACAACGCACATCCTGCCGTCCTACTCACTGCAATTGTACGCGAATAGTCGCGATTAAGACCACCGACGTTTTGGCAAAATTATCAAATCGCGCTTAATCGCATATGTTCGCATTTGATCTACTATCGTCGCATTGAATCGCGCATAATTGCATATGTTCGCATCCCGCAATTTAGGCAGACCTCCATGCGAACCATCAGGTTTTGATAATGCAGGCGGCTGCGGCAAAATTGCCGTGTCTGGCAACCGTTGATAGAGGATTTCAAATGGCACGAAAGAACCTAATTGATCGTAAGGTAGCGGCTCGTCGGGAGCTTGAAGCTGCCAAAGCAAAATTTGCCAAATTGGAGAAAGAGACGGCTGACAGAATTGGCCGATTAGCGATAAAGTCTGGGTTGACCGATCTGGACCTCACAGATGACCAGATAAAGGCCGAATTCGATGAAATAGTTGCGAGACATACTAAGGAGCTACGGCATGAGAACAATCTGTCGAGTAAGCACGTTGGCCGATCTGCTAAATGAAATTCAAAGCGAATTGGGGCGAACGCAGATTGATGCTGCGCAACGCCTCGCTGCTGAGATGGCGGAGCGCCTAGAGGCTTGGCGCTTCGATCTGCTGCATATCCCGCCCGAGGAGCGAAGCAGATATCAAGCGCCCAACGGCTATTGGCATACCAATGGGACGACCGCACCGCTCGGCTCGGCACAGGGCACCAAAAGCTAAGATCAAGATGGAATCGCAAACGCGAATATATGCGATTAAACGCGAATATATGCGATTATATGCGATCTGCTTGAATTGAGCTTTATGGTTGTTTTTATGATGTAAGAATTGGAGAATAATGACGGAACCTAATCTAGAAAAGGAGGGTTTCCGTCATGACAAAGAATCGCCGATTGGCGTTCTCCGCCCTTGGCATCATACTGGCCTTGGGCGGGGCGCTACACCCCGGCCCGGCTCAGGCCATCACGGTCTACTGCACCAACTGCTCAACCGTGTTTTCGCAGGCCACACAGGTAGCGAAGGAAATCGAAACGGCCATCAATACGGCCGAGCAACTGCGCACTCAGATTCAGCAATATGAAAACATGGTGACGCAGGGCCTCGCCCTGCCGTCGAGCATGTTCAACCGGATCACCGGGGACATTCAGCGCATCCAGCAGCTTTACCAGCAGAGCAAGGCCCTGTCGGGCAACCTGTCGAATTTCGATGAGCGTTTCCGGCAGCAGTTCGGCGACTACGACCGCTATCTATCGCAGGTCGGCCAAAGCCCCACCTACATGCAGGACAACTACAAGCGTTGGAACGAACAAGGCTCCGACGCCATGCGCGTGGCGATGCAGTCAGCCGGCATGAACGTGAGCGCCATCGCCAGCGAGGATGTCATGCTGTCGCAACTGGTGGCGCGCTCGCAGAACGCGCAAGGCCGGATGCAGGCGATACAGGCGGGCAATGAGATTGCCGCGCAGCAGGTGCAGCAGATGCAGAAGCTGCGGCAACTGCTCAACGATCAGGTTCAATCGCAAAGCATGTGGTACGCGCAGAACATCGAACGACAAGCGGTCGATGATGCTTTCCGCCAGTCTTTCTATTCCGTCAAGCCACGTCGCGGCCCCTCACAGGAATTTTGATCATGATTATTTCTAAGGCAATTTTGGCCGCTATTGTTGCGGCCTCGGTAATTTCCGGTGCCGTTGCTTCGGCTCTTGTCGTTCCGCATTTCTCAACGCCTGAATGTGCGTCTTTCACCCCCGGCGCAAGCGGCCCGATATTGCAGGACACGACGCCCCGGCGCGGCCCCTCACGGGAGTTCTAGCCATGAAGCGCACCCTCATAGTTGGGGTTGCTTTGACCTTGCTCGTCGCTTTTGGGGCGAGTGAAGCCTTGGCACAGTCCGCCGCCCTGCAAGAACCAAATACCGCCGCAAACGGCCTTCTCGCACTGATCCAGAGCACGGCGCAAACTTGGAATGGCCGCCTACACGGTTACGCCGTTTCGCTTTTCTGGTCGCTGGCGCTGATTCAGTTCGTGGTGACCTTTTTCCCGCTCGTCATTCGGGGAGCCGACTTCGGCGAGATCGTCGGCGAGCTGGTCAAAACCATCCTAACACTCGGTTTTTTCGCGGCGCTCCTGCTGTATTCCGCCGATTGGGCACAGGCGCTTATAGATAGCTTCCGCCAAGCGGGAGCGTACGCGGCAGGTTTGCCCGGCAAAGGACTAAACCCCGGCGATATGTTCGCTACAGCCGTAGAACTCGCTAACACTGTAGGCGGCGCGGAGACATGGAACCCGGTGACCGCTGTTGCCATCGCAATTTCTGGTTTGCTCATCCTGCTGTGCTTCACCTTTATCTCAGCGTTCATGTTCGTGACGTTGGTGGAGTCCTACATCGTCATTAATGCCTCGGTGCTGTTCATGGGCTTTGGCGGGTCGGAGTGGACCCGTCCGTATGCAAAGGCGATCCTCCAATATGCTGTCGCCGTTGGCGCCAAGCTCTTTGTCCTGACACTGATCGTTGGCCTCATCATCCAATCCGCTCACGACTGGCAAGCCGCCTACAACCAAGATGACGCCTCGATGCTGACAATGGTGGGGTTGTCGCTTGTTTGTGCCTATCTCGCCAAGAGCATCCCCGATCTGATCCAAGGGATGATTGCAGGCTCTTCGCAGAGTGGTGGAGCCACTATCGGCACGATGGCAGCGGCTGCTCTTACTGGCGGCGCGGCCGGTGCGGCGGCCATGGGAGCGGCTACTGCGGCGGGCGCTGCTGGGGCAGCGGGTGCGGCAGGTGGTGCGTCGGGCTCCGGCAGCCTTGCTGGAGCGATCAACGCGAGCGTGTCGGGAGGGGCGAATATGGCTCGCGCGGCAATGGGCAATCTCGACAGTGCCGCCAGCCCGGCCAACACGCTTGCGCCGCGCGTCGGCGGTGCAACGACTGGCTCGGCGGGCCGCTCGGCCGGGGTGAACGGCTCCGGCCCTTCTACGGCGCGCACAACGGCCAGCGCAGCCGGTTCCGGGCAAAACGGACAAGGCGCGAAAGCTCAACAAGCCTCGACCAGCAGCAAGGGAGCATCAGGCCCTTCCCCTGCGGATGATGCCGCCACGGCCGAACCGGCCTCGGCAGAGGCTAGTTCTTCTACCGACAACCGCAATCCGGTTTCCGCTGCGCTGTCCGGCGTAGCAACCGGCATAGCGGTTACGAGCCACCTCACTGCAAAGCTCGCCTCGATCTCTGTTCCCGGAATGGAAGGGATGGGCGCGGGCCTCCCGACGCTCCCGCCATCATCGGAACAGGGGTCAGAGGATCGCCCCTTCAAGGGCGATGACGTACCGGCGGCACCAACAAACACGATCATGCCCGCGCCCGTCGGAACGCGCCCCGCCTCACCTGCACAGGAGATTTCCCCACCATCTGCGGCACAGCCGCCAAAGGAGTAAATGCTATGAACCTGCTCGCCGATTACCTGCAAACCATGCTGATCTTCATTGCCATCAGCACCACGGCTGTTTTCGCCCTCTACGCAATTGGCCGCTGGATACAGCCGCGCCTCCGCGCTCGCGGGTACGGTCCAACGCTCGATTCCCTCGTCGGCTGGCACGGCCGCATGTCGCGGCTGGGTGCGCTGCATTCCCTGCACGCACTGCGCGCCATCCAAAGCCTGCCTCTCTACGGTTCGCGGCAACAGCGCGAAACCATCGACATGATGATTGTCCGGGTGCAGCGGGAAACCGATCCCACCCGGCACGATACCTACAGGTGAAAGGTTCGCTCCGCGTCGGATCGCGCGAGGCATCCCCTCTGGAAAGCGATTTCCGGGCCGTAGAGCGATTTTGACGCTCCGACCTAGCCACCCCCTTGTCTTTGTCCGAAAAACGCCTCTACGGCCCGCCAGTGCGGCCCTGGCGTTTGCGATTACACGTGGAAACCGCCAGCGGTCCGACCTTCCTTTTGGTGCCCTTTTCTGTTTGTCCGTCAAACGACCGTTTGGCGAACACCTGCAAAGTGTCCGTTTTCCTCCGGTCTGCGATGAGTTTCCGGACACAATAGAATGACGGACAGAAAGCGGACATTTCCTCCACAGTGGATGCCGCACGTCCGCAAGCGATGAGACGCGCCTCAAGGCGCGGCGCTTCGCGCGCATGGTAGAAGTTCCTTAGAACTTCTTAGACCGGAATTTTGGTGGAACGCGAAAAGCCAGACATGGCGCGGGTTTGCGCCGGGATTTCGAGTGTGGATGGTTGCCACCTAGGCCGGGGGTGCTCCAAGGAAGCCGGCGTCCAGCTTTGCCAATCCGATGCCCCTGAATCCGGCGCGGTGGCATCAGAGCGATTTCATCGGGCGTCAGCGCCCGGTCGCGCGGCTCGAACTTCGCAATGGTCGTCGGCCGCACTAGCTCCGCTGGATTCTCGACCTTCTGCCCGCGCTCAATGGCCCAGCGAAAGACCTGCAACACCACCTCGCGGGCGTGGACAGCCGTTGCGGGCGCGCCGCGCTCCACAATGGCATCGGTCAACGCCCGCAAGTCCTCATGGGTGATCTCGACCAGCTTCTGGTTGCCGAATTTCGGCTTCAATTCGCGCTCGAACACCGAACGGCGCATGTCGCGGGTGGAATCGGCCATCTGGTAGCCGCGCAGCCATTTTTCCGCCCAAGCGCCGAATGTCTCCGCATCTTTGATCCGCGCCTTGTCCCGCGCCTTCTCCTTCGCTGGCGACTTCCCGGCCGCGATCATCTTCTTGGCCTCGCTCAACCTCTCGCGGGCTTCCGCAAGGGTGATCCCGCCAACCCCGTAGCGGCCAAAGGTGATGGTTTCCTGCCTGCCGTGGATTGCGTAGTTGTAGCGGAACGAGATCGACCCTGCGGGCGTGACGGCGACGTAGAGGCCGTCCCGGTCGTTCACCTTGTAGAGCTTGTCCTGTGGCTTGAGATTTCGCAGCTTGGTATCGGTCAGCATGGGCCTTCGCAGTTCCTCGCTTCAAATACCATGCTCAGAAACGCTGCATTGACCCTAGAAAATTCTTTTAATATCAACGCATTGCCCAATTTCAATACCATGACACGCTCGGCTGCGACAGCATGGTATCGGGCACCAAACATGGCATCATGGTTACTCGGTGCCATCCACTATGCCATAAAAAAATGCTGCTTGGCGATGCACAAAATTGCCAGACCGTGCCAAACACAGAAACAAAAAAGCCCGCATTTACGCGGGCTTAAGTGTGCTTTGGTGCTTCTACGTGCCGGCCAGTGCCAGACCTCAAATCATTCCCACTCGATGGTGCCCGGGGGTTTCGAGGTGTAGTCGTAGACGACGCGGTTGACGCCCGGCACTTCGTTGACGATGCGGGTGGCGACGCGCGCCAGGAAGGCCGGCTCGAAGGGATAGATGTCGGCGGTCATGCCGTCGACCGAGGTGACGGCGCGGAGCGCGCAAACGCGATCATAGGTGCGGTTGTCGCCCATCACCCCCACCGTCCGCACCGGCAGCAGCACCGCGAACGCCTGCCAGATGTCGTCGTAGAGGCCGGCGGCGCGGATTTCCTCCAGATAGATTGCGTCGGCCTGCCTGAGCGTGTCGCAGGCCTCCTTCGTCACTTCGCCGGGAATGCGGATGGCAAGGCCCGGCCCCGGAAAGGGGTGGCGGCCGACGAAGATGTCGGGCAGGCCCAGCTCGCGGCCCAGCTCGCGCACTTCGTCCTTGAACAGCTCGCGCAGCGGCTCCACCAGCTTCATGCGCATGCGCTCGGGCAGGCCGCCGACATTGTGGTGGCTCTTGATGGTCACCGACGGGCCGCCGGTGAAGCTGACGCTTTCGATGACATCGGGGTAAAGCGTGCCCTGCGCCAGGAAATCGGCGCCGCCCAGTTTTTCCGCCTCGGCGTCGAACACGTCGATGAAGGTGCGGCCGATGAATTTGCGCTTCGCTTCCGGGTCGGTGACGCCCTGGAGGCCGGCCAGAAACCGCGCCGAGGCATCCACATGGACGAGGTTGATGCGATAATGTTCGCGGAACAGGCGCACCACCTGTTCGGCTTCGTTAAGGCGCATCAGCCCATGGTCGACGAAGACGCAGGCGAGTTGATCGCCGATCGCCTCGTGGATGAGGACGGCGGCCACCGCCGAATCGACCCCGCCCGAAAGCCCGCACAGCACCCGGCCATCGCCCACCTGGGCGCGGATCTCGGCGATCTTGGTGTCGCGGAAATTCGCCATGCTCCAGACCGGCGCCGCGCCCGCCACCTTCAGCACGAAATTCTCGATCAAGGCACGGCCGTCGGGGGTATGGGCGACTTCGGGGTGGAACTGCACACCGTAGAAGCATCGTTCCTCGTTGGCGACGAAGGCGAACGGCGCGCCGGCCGAACGCGCCACCACCTGAAAGCCCGCCGGCAGCGCCTCCACGCGATCGCCGTGGCTCATCCAGACGGTGTGTTGCAGGCCGTCGGCCCAGACACCTTCGAACAGCCGGCAGGAAGCGACCACCTCGACTTCGGCGCGGCCGAATTCACGGCTGCCGCCCGCCGAGACCCGGCCGCCCAAGGCCTGCACCATCGCCTGCTGGCCATAGCAGATGCCAAGAACCGGCACTCCGGCGGCCAGCACCTCGTCCGGCAGCGCCGGGCTGCCGCCATCGGTGACACTGGCCGGGCCGCCGGAAAGAATGATCCCTTTCGGCCGCAGGCGGGCAAGCGTGTCCGCGGCGGCGTGAAACGGCACCACCTCGCAATAGACATGGGCCTCGCGGACGCGGCGCGCGATCAGTTGCGTCACCTGGCTGCCGAAATCGACAATGAGGATGGTGTTGGCTTGCGCTGTGGCGGTGGTCGACATGGGGGCGCAATACCGCCCTCGGCGCGACAGCGCCAGTGGGGGTTTCAGGCTTCGGCGTCCGTCACCGTGATTTCCGCCAGCACATGCCGCCAGTGCGCGTCGAGCGGCTTCGGCCTACGGCTGGCGCGGTCGACATAGACATGGACGAAGAAGCCTTGCGCCGCCGGCTCGGCGGCGCCGTCGACGAACAAGCCGATTTCATACTGCACGGACGAGTTGCCGATGCGGCTGACGGCGATTCCCGCCTGCACCCCTTCCGGGAAGGCGACCGGGCGGGCATAGGTGCAGCCGGTTTCGGCGACCAGGCCGATTTCCGCCCCATGGGCGATGTCGAGCAGGCCCTTTTCCACCAGCCAGGCGTTCACGGCGGTGTCGAAGAAACTGTAATAGACCACGTTGTTCACATGGCCATAGACGTCGTTGTCCATCCAGCGGGTGGCGATCGGCCACCAGGCGCGATAATATTGGCGGCTGCGCAAAGGACGACGCATCAGACAGACTCCTCACCAATGGCGGCCCCAAACGACGATGGGCCGGGTCGCCCCGGCCCATATATCCGCGTCCGGCAGACCGCCAGACAGCAGGCCGTCAAGACCTCAGGCGGCCTCTTCGCCCTGGCCCGAATCCTGGCCCCTGGCGGCGGTGTCGCGGTCGACGAATTCGATCACCGCCATCGCCGCCTGGTCGGAGGCGCGAAAACCGGCCTTCAGCACGCGCACATAGCCGCCCTGGCGGCTGGCGTAGCGCGGCGCCAGCACGTCGAACAGCTTCTTCAGCTGCGCGTCGTCCTGCAAACGGGCGTGGGCCAGACGGCGGTTCGAAAGCCCGCCCTTCTTGGCCAGCGTCACCAGCTTCTCGACATAGGGGCGAAGTTCCTTCGCCTTGGGCAGGGTGGTGACGATCTGTTCGTGCTTGATCAGGCTCGCCGCCATGTTGCGGAACATCGCCTGGCGATGTTCGCTGGTGCGGCCGAGCTTACGATGGCCAACGCGATGGCGCATGACTTCTTCTCCGTTCGTAGGGGGGCCGTGTCAGGTACCCCGATCCACGCCTCCCTGGCCCGAGGCGCCGTGGGCTGGGGCCTTGCCCCTAGAATTCCTGTTCCAGCTTCTTCGCCAGTTCCTCGATATTCTCGGGCGGCCAGCCGGGGATGTCCATGCCGAGGCGAAGCCCCATCGCCGCCAGCACTTCCTTGATTTCGTTCAGCGACTTGCGGCCGAAGTTCGGCGTACGCAGCATTTCCGGCTCGCTCTTCTGCACCAGGTCGCCGATATAGACGATATTGTCGTTCTTCAGGCAGTTGGCCGAGCGCACCGAAAGCTCCAGTTCGTCGACCTTCTTCAACAGGTTGCGGTTCAAGGACAGGTCGGTCGCTTCCTCGACCACGGCGCCGGCGGCCGGAGCGGCCGCCACCGGATGCGCCGCCGGCTCCTCGAAGTTGATGAACAGTTGCAACTGGTCTTGCAGGATGCGGGCGGCGTAGGCGGTCGCATCCTCGGCGGCGAGCGAACCGTCGGTCTCGACGGTCAGCGTCAGCCGGTCGTAATCCAGATCCTGGCCGACGCGGGTCGGTTCCACCTTGTAGGCCACCTGGCGCACCGGCGAATAGAGCGCATCGACCGGAATAAGGCCGATCGGCGCGTCCACCGGGCGGTTCTGGCTGGCCGGCACATAGCCCTTGCCGGCCTGCACCGTCAGTTCCATGTTGAAGCTGGCGCCATCGTCGAGCGTGCAGATGACCAGGTCGGGGTTGGCGATTTCGATGTCGCCCGAAAGCGCGATCTGGCCGGCGGTCACTTCGCCCGGCCCGGTCGCCGACAGCGACAGTCGCTTCGGCTGGTCGCCGCGCATCTTGACGACGATCTGCTTCACGTTGAGGACGATGTCCGTCACATCTTCGCGCACGCCCGAAAGCGACGAGAATTCGTGGAGGGCGCCGTCGATGCGGATCGCCGTCACCGCCGCGCCCTGGAGGCTGGACAGCAGCACCCGGCGAAGCGCGTTGCCGAGCGTCAGGCCGAAGCCGCGCTCCAGCGGCTCGGCGACGAACATCTTGCGCGCCCTGGTGCCGCCGGATTTCACTTCCAGCATGTTGGGTTTCTTCAGTTCCTGCCAGTTCTTCGCATAGGCTGCTGACACGTTCATTTCACCTCTATCCTTGCCACGGCTTCCAAAAGACCGGTCGCGGAAGCCGCCGCTGTTTCGTGCCTACACCAGTGTGCCCGTTGCCGGGCGCACGCGCCGTCGCCGGGAAACACGCCCGGCGCGGCGCCCCATCGTCAGACCCGACGGCGCTTGGGCGGACGCACGCCGTTGTGCGGAATGGCGGTCACGTCGCGGATGGACGTGATCTGGAAGCCGACGGCCTGCAAGGCCCGAAGCGCCGACTCGCGCCCCGAACCCGGCCCCTTCACCTCGACCTCAAGCGTGCGGACACCATGCTCGGCCGCCTTCTTGCCGGCGTCCTCGGCGGCCACCTGCGCCGCATAGGGCGTCGACTTGCGGCTGCCCTTGAAACCCATGGTGCCGGCCGACGACCAGGAAATGGCGTTGCCCTGCGCGTCGGTGATGGTGATCATGGTGTTGTTGAAGCTGGCGTTCACATGGGCGACGCCGGCGGTGATGTTCTTGCGCTCGCGGCGCTTCAGACGTTCGGGTCCGCGTGCCATTATTTCTTCTTCCCTGCGATCGGCCTGGCCTTGCCCTTGCGGGTGCGGGCGTTGGTATGGGTGCGCTGGCCGCGGACCGGCAGACCCTTGCGGTGGCGAAGACCACGGTAGCAGGCGATATCCATCAGCCGCTTGATCGACATGGCGTTGTCGCGGCGAAGGTCGCCCTCGACCACATAATCGCGGTCGATGGTCTCGCGGATTTGCAGGATTTCAGCGTCGGTCAGATCCTGCACCCGCCGCTCGGAGGGGAAGCCGAGCTTGGTGGTGATTTCCCGGGCGCGGGTACGGCCGATGCCGTGAATATAGGTAAGCGCGATTTCGACGCGCTTGTTGGTGGGGATATTGACCCCGGCGATACGTGCCACAAACTGCTCCTGCTCCACAGGGCGCCTTGGGCATGGCGCCCCATCTCAATGCCTGTCCGCCTTGCCGATGCGCCGAACAGGCGGCCGTTCCGGGAAAACCGGCGGATAGCCCTTCGAACACGGGAATCGGAATGGGTTTCGCTATCGGCCTCGCTGGCGGCTGTCAAGCCCGGCAGCCGGCTTTTTCACCATGAGGACCGCCTCGACCCTCAGCCGGCGCCACCGTCCAGAATACCACCGATTTCGCGGCCCACCTCGGCCATGTCGGCCATGCCGTCGACCTGCCGCAACAGGCCGCGCGCGGCATAGATGGGCAGAATCGGCGCCGTCTTCGCCCGATATTCAGCGAGGCGGGTCCGCACGGTCGCGGCGTTGTCGTCGGGGCGGCGCTTGAACTCGGTGCCGCCGCAGCGATCGCAGACGCCGGCCACCTTGGGCCGCTTGTGGCGGTCGTGATAGCCTTCGCCGCAGCTGGCGCAGGTGAAGCGCCCGGAGATGCGCTCGACCAGCGCATCCTCGTCCACCACCAGCTCGATCACATGGTCGAGGCGGCGATGCTGCCGCGCCAGCAGTTCGTCCAGCAGTTCCGCCTGCCGCGGCGTCCGCGGATAGCCGTCGAAGATGAGGCCGCGCGCCTTGGGGATGTCGGCAAGATGCGCTTCGAGGATTTCCGCCATCAGTTCGTCCGGGAACAGTTTCCCCGCCTTCATGATGCCATCGGCCATGCGGCCGATTTCGCTGCCTTCGGCAACGGCGGCCCGCAGCAGATCGCCGGTCGAAAGCTGCACCATCGAACGCGCCTGCACCAGTTGCTGCGCCTGCGTTCCCTTGCCCGCCCCCGGCGGCCCGAGAAGAATGATGTTGGCCACGCCCCCCCCGTCTTTCACGTTGAACCCCTCATGCACGCCGCCCGCCGGTGCGAAGCTTCGCCTTCTTGATCAGCCCTTCATACTGGTGCGCCAGCAGATGGCCCTGCATCTGGGCGATGGTGTCCATGGTGACGTTGACGATGATGACCAGCGAGGTGCCGCCAAGGTAGAAGGGGATGGCCATCTGCGAGATCATATATTCAGGCGCCAGGCAGACCAGCGTCAGATAGGCGGCGCCGACCGTGGTGATCCGGGTCAGCACATAGTCGAAATAGGTGGCGGTCTTTTCGCCGGGGCGGATGCCGGGCACGAAGCCGCCGTTGCGTTTCAGATTCTCGGCGGTTTCCTCGGGGTTGAAGACCACGGCGGTGTAGAAGAAGGTGAAGAAGATGATGGCGAGCGCATAGAGCGTCAGGTAAAGCGGCGAACCGTGCTGCAACACCGTCGTCACCGACAGCAGCCAGTCCGGCCCGCCCTCCTGGCCCATGAACTGCGCGAAGGTCAGCGGCAGCAGCAGGATCGACGAAGCGAAGATCGGCGGGATGACGTTCGCCGTGTTCAGCTTCAGCGGCAGGTGCGAGCTGTCGCCCTGGAACATGCGGTTCCCCACCTGTCGCTTCGGATACTGGATGGGGATGCGCCGCTGCGCCGCTTCCATCAGGCAGATGAAGGCGGTGATGCCAAGCGCCATGGTCAGCACGAAGAGGATGAAGCCGATGGAGATGGCGCCGGTCCGCCCCTGCTCCAGCATGCCGGCGATGCCGCCCGGCAACTGGGCGACGATGCCGGCCATGATGATGAGCGAAATGCCGTTGCCGACGCCGCGGCTGGTGATCTGCTCGCCCAGCCACATCAGGAACATGCTGCCGCCGACGAGGGTGATGGTCGCGGAGATACGGAAGAAATAGCCGGGGTCGATCACCGCCGAGGCGCCCGACGACGCCCCCCAGTTCTCAAGGCCGACGGCAATGCCCCAGCCCTGGAAGATGGTCAGCACCACGGTGCCGAAGCGGGTATACTGGTTGAGCTTCTTGCGGCCGCTTTCGCCCTCTTTCTTCAGCGCCTTCCACGGCTCGTAGATCGAGCCCATCATCTGCACGACGATGGAGGCGGTGATATAGGGCATGATGCCGAGCGCCACGATCGACATGCGTTCGAGCGCGCCGCCCGAGAACATGTTGACGAGGTCGAGCATGCCGCCCGCCGTCTGGTTGAACAGTTGCGACAGCGCCTGCGGATCGATTCCAGGCAGCGGCACGAACGAGCACAGCCGGAACACCACCAGCGCGCCGACGGTGAACCACAGGCGCTTCTTCAGCTCCGTCGCCTTGGAGAAGTTGGCGAAGCTGAGATTGCGGGCAAGCGAGTCGGCGGCTGACGCCATCATCCATTCCTAGTCAGAAGCGAGGACTTGCGAGGGCTGTAGCCCCCACGCCCGCGAAAGGGAAGCCGAAGTGGCGGCGGCGCCGGATGTTCAGCCTTCGGCATCCGTCTTTCCGGCCGACTTTCCGTCTGTCTTTCCGGCCGGCAGCGTCACTTTGCCGCCCGCCTTCTCGACGGCGGCCCGCGCCGATTTCGTCACACCCGCCACATGAAGGTCGAGCTTCGCCTTCAATTCGCCCTTGCCAAGAAGGCGCACGCCGTCCCTCGGCTGGTTGACGAGACCGGCGGCCTGAAGCGCCGCCAGGTCGACCGGCTTTTTCACGTCGAGCTTGCCGGCGTCGACGGCGCGTTGCAGGGCGCCCAGATTGACTTCGCTGTATTCGCGGCGGTTGGGCTTGTTGAAGCCGCGCTTGGGCAGGCGCATGTGCAGCGGCATCTGCCCGCCTTCGAAGCCGTTGATGGCGACGCCCGAGCGGCTGGTCTGGCCCTTCTGGCCGCGGCCCCCGGTCTTGCCGAGGCCGGAGCCGATGCCGCGGCCGACGCGGACCCGGCCCTTGCGGGCGCCTTCGTTGTCGCGGATTTCGTTCAGTTTCATTTCTGCACTCGCTTTCGCTGTGGTTCGCGCAAAACAGCCACGCATTGCCGTCCGGCGGCGGGAAGGCTCAGCCGTCCACCTTCACCAGATGCCGCACCTTGGCGATCATGCCACGGACGGCCGGGGTGTCGACCAGTTCGCGGTGGCGGCCGATGCGGTTGAGGCCAAGACCGGCGAGCGTCGCCCGCTGATTCTTGGTGCGTCGGATGGGCGACGCCGTCTGCGTCACCCGGATGGTTGCGGCTTCCGCCTTTTTCTTTCCAGCCATCGTTCAAACTCCTCAGGCGACGGTCGCGTCGGCGTCGGCCTCGGCCAGCGCCGGCGAAATATCGCCGCGCCGCGCCAGCAGATCCGCCACCTTCTTGCCGCGCCGCTGCGCCACCGACCTCGGCGAGGTCTGCTCCTCAAGGGCGGCGAAGGTCGCCCGCACCATGTTGTAGGGGTTGTTGGAGCCGGTCGACTTCGACACCACGTCGGCGACGCCCAGGCTCTCGAAGACGGCGCGCGTCGGGCCGCCGGCGATGATGCCGGTGCCGGCCGGCGCCGAGCGCATGTGCACCTTGCCGGCGCCGAAATGGCCGAAGCCGTCGTGGTGCAGGGTGCGGCCTTCGCGAAGGGCAACGCGGATCATCGCCTTCTTGGCCGCCGCCGCCGCCTTCGAAATCGCTTCCGGCACTTCGCGGGCCTTGCCGTGGCCGAAGCCGACCCGGCCCTTGCCGTCGCCGACGATGACCAGCGCCGAGAAGCC
>CAYYGQ010000034.1:0-13382 GCA_964471485.1 uncultured Sandaracinobacter sp.
TGTGCGCCTGCCCCGGCGCCGGCGCCTGCGGCGGCCAGTTCACCGCCAACACCATGGCCTGCGTCGCCGAAGCCATCGGCCTGTCGCTGCCCAACAGCAACATGGCGCCGGCCCCCTACAAAAGCCGCGAGGAAGTGGCGCGCGCCTCGGGCCGCGCCGTCATGCCCTTGATCGGGAAGAACATCCGCCCGCGCGACATCTGCACGCGGGCCGCCTTCGAAAACGCCGCCCGCGTGGTGGCGGCGACCGGCGGCTCCACCAACGCCGGCCTGCACCTGCCGGCGATGGCGCACGAGGCCGGGATCGACTTCACCCTGTTCGACGTGGCCGCCATCTTCCACGACACCCCCTATATCGCCGACCTGAAGCCCGGCGGCCAATATGTGGCCCGCGACCTGCATGAAGCCGGCGGCATCTATATGGTGATGAAGACCATGATGGCCGAGGGGCTTTTGCACGGCGACTGCATCACCGTGACGGGGAAGACGCTGGCCGAGAATATCGACAAAATCACCTGGAACCCCGACCAGAAGGTAATCCGCGAAATCCATAACCCGATCACGCCGACCGGCGGCGTCGTCGGCCTTCGCGGCACGCTTGCGCCAGACGGCGCCATCGTCAAGGTGGCCGGCATGGCCAAGCATTTCTTCGAAGGCCCGGCCCGCGTTTTCGACTGCGAAGAGGATTGCTTCGAAGCGGTCGAAAACCGCCAGTATGAACAAGGCGAAGTGCTGGTGATCCGCTACGAAGGGCCGAAGGGCGGCCCCGGCATGCGGGAAATGCTGGCCACCACCGCCTCGCTCTACGGCCAGGGCATGGGCGATGCCGTTGCCCTCATCACCGACGGCCGCTTTTCCGGCGCCACGCGCGGCTTCTGCATCGGCCATGTCGGCCCGGAAGCCGCCGACTGCGGGCCGATCGCCCTCGTTGAAAACGGCGACCGGATCCGCATCGACGCCGACAAGGGCACCATCGACCTGCTGGTAGAGGAGAGCGTGCTGGCGGAACGGCGCAAGAAGTGGCAGCCGCGCAGCAACGACTATCAGTCGGGCGCGCTCTACCGCTACAGCCAGAATGTCGGGCCGGCGTCGCTGGGCGCCGTCACCCACCCCGGCGCCAAGGCGGAAACCCACGTCTACGCCGACATCTGACGCCCGGCCCTTCCGCCGCCGCCACCCCGGCGGCGGCTAGTCTTCTTCTGCCGCCACGCCGGCGGCGGCTAGTCCTCTTCTGCCGCCACACCGGCGGCGGCGAGGATGGCGGCCTCGACGCGGGCATAGGTGCCGCAGCGGCAGAGATTGTCGATGCTGGCGCGCACCTCGGCCCGTGTCGGCTTCGGCTTCGCCTTCAGGAGGGCGGCCGCCGCCATCAGCATCCCCGACTGGCAGAAGCCGCATTGCGGCACCTGATGATCGAGCCACGCCCGTTGCAGCGGGTGCGAACGATCCGGCGACAGCCCCTCGATGGTGGTGACGAAGCTGCCTTCGATCTCGCCGATCGTCACCTGGCAGCTACGCTTGGCCTCGCCGTCCACATGGACCGTGCAGGCGCCGCAAAGGCCGATGCCGCAGCCATAGCGGGTGCCCGTCAGGTTCGAGGCGTCACGCAGCGCCCAGAGCAGCGGCGTATCCGCCGCCAGCCTGTATTCGACCGGAGTGCCATTGACGGTGAAGCGGGTCATGACAGCCGCCATAGCCGCTGCAAACGGCCGGCGAAAGCAGGCGCCGCCGCTGCGGCACCATTTTTGCGTTACATCCTGATTTCAGCACTTTTTGTCCTGGATCAAAGATACCTCTGACTTGAATCAAGAAAAAGCCGCACGGTGCTTGTCCGCGCCCTGCATCTTCGATAAACGCGTCCTGAACAGACGAATCCCCGGGGACAAGGACACAGGAATGAAAACCGGTTTGGCAATGGGCATGAAGGGCCTGGCGATTGCCACTGCGCTGGCGCTGGCCGGCCCGTCGATCGCACAGGAAGCAACAAACGCGGCGGCTCCGGCGGCGGAGGCGGCGCCAGCCGCCCAGCCGGCCGCCCTTCCCGAAGCGCTGGCCGGCTACACCCGGATGCAGCAGACTCCGGGCATCGGCCAACCGATTCCAGGCGGCATCGACCTTCAGCAGCAGTTCACGCCGATCGGCCGTGAAGCCGGCGGCATGACCGCCTATCTGCTGAACCCGGTGATCATCGGCATCTCCCTCCTGGTGTTCGTGTTGCTGGCCTGGGTGGTGATCCGCTACCGCTATTCGGCGCAGGAACACGCCAGCCGCACCACGCACAATTTCACCATCGAAGTGATCTGGACGCTGGTTCCGGCGCTCATCCTGCTGGTCATCGCCTTCCCCAGCTTCCGCCTGCTGGCGAACCAGTACCACCCGCCGGAAACCGACCTCACCATCAAGGTAACGGGCCATCAATGGTACTGGAGCTATGAATACCCCGATTACGGCGACCTCAGCTTCGATTCGGTCATGCTCGACGAGGAAGACGCCAAAAAGAACGGCGACCCCTATCTGCTCGATGTCGACAGCCGCGTCGTCGTTCCGGCCGGCAAGAAGGTGAAGCTGCTGATTACCGGCGCCGATGTCATCCATAGCTGGGCGGTGCCGAGCTTCTGGGTGAAGCTGGACGCCGTTCCCGGCAAGATCAACCAGGCCTGGTTCCAGGTGGATCGTCCCGGCGTCTATTATGGCCAGTGCTCCGAACTCTGCGGCGTCCGCCACGGTTTCATGCCGATCGCCGTCGAAGTGCTGCCGGAAGAAGATTTCAAGCGCTGGGTGCGCATGAAGCAACAGGAAGACGGCATCGAGCTGACCGGCCCGGGCATCGCCGTCGCGCCATCTGACATCGAGACCGGAGCGCCCGCAGCGGCGCCGGCCGCCTGAGGAGGACCGCCGAAATGGCAAGCATCGCCGACGAGCTTCATGTGCATGAGGATCATGCGCATGACGAGCATGATCACAAGCCGGGCTTTTTCGCCCGCTGGTTCCTGTCCACCAACCACAAGGACATCGGAACCCTCTATCTGTTCTTCGCCATTTTCGCCTCGATCATCGGCGGCGCGCTTTCCGGCTTCATGCGCTGGGAACTGGCCAATCCGGGGATGCAGATTCTGCCATGGTTCACCGACGGCAACATCGACGCCGCCTATCACCTGTGGAACGTGTTCGTCACCAACCACGGCCTGATCATGATCTTCTTCGTCATCATGCCGGCGGGCGTCGGCGGCTTCGGCAACTGGTTCGTGCCGCTGATGATCGGCGCGCCGGACGTTGCCTTTCCGCGATTGAACAACATCTCCTTCTGGCTGCTGGTGGCCGCCTTCGTGCTGCTGCTGACCTCGCTGTTCGTGCCCGGCACCATGGGCTTTGACGGCGGCGGCACCGGCTGGACCATGTATCCGCCGCTCTCGACATCCGGCCACACCGGCCCGGCGGTCGACCTGATGCTGTTCTCGTTCCACATCGCCGGCACCAGCTCGATTCTGGGGTCGATCAACCTCATCACCACCATCCTCAACATGCGCGCGCCCGGCATGACCATGCACAAGATGCCGCTCTTTGTCTGGTCGATCCTCATCACCACGGTGATGCTGCTGCTGGCGCTGCCCGTGCTGGCGGGCGCCATCACCATGCTGATCACCGACCGCAACTTCCAGACCACCTTCTTCGATCCGGCCGGCGGCGGCGACCCGATCCTCTACCAGCACCTGTTCTGGTTCTTCGGCCACCCCGAAGTCTATATCATGGTGCTGCCGGTGTTCGGCATCATCAGCCAGGTGGTCTCCACCTTCAGCCGCAAGCCGATCTTCGGCTATCTCGGCATGGTCTACGCGCTGATGGCGATCGGCTTCATCGGTTTCGTCGTCTGGGCGCACCACATGTTCACCGTCGGCATGGGCGTCAACGCGCAGATGTATTTCACTGCGGCGACGATGATCATTGCCGTCCCCACCGGCATCAAGATCTTTTCGTGGATCGCGACCATGTGGGGCGGCAAGATCACCTTCGAGACGCCGATGCTGTTCGCCATCGGCTTCATCGTCATGTTCACCATCGGCGGCGTCACCGGCGTGGTGGTGGCGAACGGCGGCATCGACACCATCATGCACGACACCTATTATGTGGTGGCGCACTTCCACTATGTGCTGTCGCTTGGCGCCGTGTTCGGCCTGTTCGCCGGCTTCTACTACTGGTTCGGCAAGATGTTCGGCAAGAACTACAACGAGTTGATGGGCAAGATCCACTTCTGGTTCTTCTTCGTCGGCGTCAACATCCTGTTCTTCCCGATGCACTTCCTCGGCCAGGACGGCATGCCACGCCGCATCCCCGACTATCCGGAAGCCTTCCACTACTGGAACCACATCGCTTCCATCGGCTATCTGGTGATGCTGGTCGGCGTGGTGGTGTTCTTCATCAACATGCTGTGGTCGCTGCTGGCCGGCAGCAAGGCCGCGGCCAATCCGTGGGGGGAAAGCGCCAACACCCTCGAATGGACGCTGTCGTCGCCGCCGCCCTACCACCAGTTCACCACCATCCCCGACCTGCGGCACCACAAGGGAACGCACTGAGGCAGCCATGCAGGGCGGCGACCCAACCCTTCTGAAGCCCGAGGCGGCGGCCGTATCCACGGCCGCCGCTGGCGAGGCCGGCCTCGCGGTCGCTGTTGGCCAGACCGGCCTTGCGGCCGCCGTTGGTCAAGCCGGCCTTGCGGCCGCCGTTGGTCAAGCCGGCCTCGCGGCCGTCGTTGGTCATGCCGGCCTTGCGGCCGTCGGCGCGCTGCCGGCCTCGGACTGGCGGGACTATTGGTCGCTGCTGAAGCCGCGCGTCATGTCGCTGGTGGTGTTCACCGCCGCCTGCGGCCTGCTGGCGGCGCCGGGGCATCTCGGCTTCTTCCTGTCGTTCACCACCATCCTCTGCATTGCCGTCGGCGCCGGCGCCGCCGGCGCCTTCAACCAGTGGTGGGAAGCCGATATCGACGCGGTGATGAAGCGGACGGCGTGGCGGCCGATCCCTTCGGGCCGCGTCAGTCGCGAACAGGCGCTGTCGTTCGCGACGGTGCTGTCGGTGGGCGCGGTCACCACGCTTGGCTTTGCCGCCAACTGGGTGGCGGCCGCCTGGCTCGCCTTCTCGATCTTTTTCTATGTCTGCGTCTACACCGTCTGGCTGAAGCCGCGCACGCCGCAGAATATCGTCATCGGCGGCGCCGCCGGCGCCTTCCCGCCGATCATCGGCTGGGCCGCCGTCACCGGCGATGTCAGCACGCTGCCGCTGCTGCTGTTCGCCATCATCTTCGCCTGGACGCCGCCGCATTTCTGGGCGCTTGCCCTCTTCGTCCGCACCGATTACGCCCGCGCTGGAATCCCCATGCTGCCGGTCACCCACGGCGCCCGCGAAACCAGGAAGCAGATCCTGCTCTACAGCCTGGTGCTGGCCGCGGTCGCCATCGCGCCCTGGGCGCTCGGGCTGCTGGGGCCGATCTACGGCGTGCCGGCAACGCTGCTCAGCGTCGTCTTCGTGCTGCTTTCGGCGCGGGTGTTTCGCAGCACCGCCGGCCGCCCGGAAGACATGGCCGAGGAAAAGGCCCTGTTCAAATTCTCGCTGCTCTATCTGGCGCTGATCTTCGCCTTCGTGGTCGCCGACCGGGTGCTGGCATGAACTGGTCGCCCAAGGAGGAAGAGGAGTTTCTGGCCAGAAGGCGGAAACGCAACATCGCCATCGGCGTCGTTCTCGCCATGCTTGCCGTGCTGTTCTACGGCATCACCGTATCGAGGATGCAGGGATGACCGACATCGCCGACAACAGCAACCGGCTGCGCCGCACCGCCTTCCTCGGCGGCGGCGTTGTCGTCGCCATGGTCGCCCTGTCGTTCGCGGCGGTGCCGGCCTATCGCATCTTCTGCCAGTTGACCGGCTACGACGGCACGCCGCAGCGGGCCAGCGTCGCCTCGCTTCCGGGCGAGGCGCGCTTGCAGGCGCTGGCCGGGAAAACCATCCAGGTGCGCTTCGACGGCAATGTGCGCGGCGACCTTCCCTGGTCGTTCAAACCGACGCAGGGACCGATGACGGTGAAGATCGGCGAGCAGAATCTCGCCTATTTCACCGCCGTCTCGCACGCCAGCGTTCCAACCACCGGCAGCGCCACCTTCAACGTCTCGCCGCAAACCACCGGGCTGTATTTCGCCAAGATCCAGTGCTTCTGCTTCACCGAGCAGACCTTGCAGCCCGGCGAAACCGTGGAAATGCCGGTGGTCTTCTACGTCGACCCCGACATTCTCGACGACCGGGACACCCAGGACGTTCATGAAATCACGCTTTCCTACAGTTTCTACCCGGTGAGCGATCCGCAAGGAACACCGGGAATCCACGCCAACGGCAACGCCAACATCAAGGCAATCCGACGCTGACAATTTTCCTCTTCGCGGCGGCAAGACAGCAGCCGGGCAGAGGGCCGACATCAACCGAGGTTCAGGGGAGAGACATGGCTTCCGCAAAGACACATGATTTTCATATCCTTCCACCCAGCCCGTGGCCGCTGATGGGCGCCATCTCGCTGATGCTGATGCTGGGCGGCGCGGTGTTCTGGTGGCACGACGACGCCTGGGGCAAATGGGTGGCGGCGCTTGGCCTCCTTGGCCTGCTGTCCACCTTCTTCTTCTGGTTCTCGGATGTGCGCGACGAAGCGCAGGCCGGCGACCACACGCCCGTCGTGCAGCTGCACCACCGCTATGGCATGATCCTGTTCATCACCACCGAAGTGATGTTCTTCGTCGCCTGGTTCTGGGCCTATTTCTGGGCGTCGCTGTTCCCGTCCACCAGCGACGCCGTCGGCGGCGTCTGGCCGCCGCAGGGCATCGAAGTGCTGGATCCCTTCGTCTATCCGCTGCTGAACACCCTCATTCTGCTGCTTTCGGGCACCACCGTCACCTGGGCGCACCACGCCCTCATCCACGGCAACCGCAAGGGGCTGAAAGCCGGTCTCTGGGCGACGGTGCTGCTGGGGCTGCTGTTCACCTCGCTCCAGGCCTATGAATACCACCACGCCACCTTCACGCTGGCTGGCAACATCTATGGCGCCACCTTCTACATGGCCACCGGCTTCCACGGCTTCCACGTCATCGTCGGCACCATCTTCCTCGCCGTCTGCCTGTGGCGCGCCTATCTTGGCGATTTCACGCCGAAGCAGCATTTCGGCTTCGAGGCGGCCGCCTGGTACTGGCACTTCGTCGACGTGGTGTGGCTGTTCCTGTTCCTCAGCATCTATGTCTGGGGCTCGGATTTCGGCCGCGCCGTCAGCGGCTGAGCCTCGACACCGGGGGCCGACGCCCCCCAACCGGAAAAGGCAAAGTGGCGAATCTCCCCCCGGCCTCCCGATCGAAAGCCCCGGCGCGCCAGCGCCGGGGCTTTCCCGTTCTGCCGACGCTGATGCTGGCGCTTGCCCTGCCGACGCTCGTCGGCCTCGGCTGCTGGCAGCTCGCCCGCCACCACTGGAAAGACGCGCTGCTGGCGGAATACCGCCGCAACATCGACGCGCCGCTGCTCGACCTCGGCGACGGGCCGATCCCGGAAGGCAGCCAGTTCCGCCGCGCCCGCCTGATGCTTCACTGCCCGGCGGCGGCGCCCGACGAGCGCGCCGGGCGCAATATCGGCGGCGCCTCCGGCTTCGCCAAATTCCTGCCCTGCACTTCCGGCGGCCGGCCGCTGCAACTGGACGCCGGCTGGACGGCCCGGCCCGATCCAACCCCGCTTGCCGCTTTTTCCGGGCCGATGGCCGGCCGGCTGATCCCCGACGCCAGCGGTGGCTGGATAATGGTGGCGGAGCAGCCGCTGCCGCCGTTGCAGGCGTCGGCGGCGCCGACGCTCGACACCATCCCCAACAACCATCTGAGCTATGCGCTGCAATGGTTCGGTTTCGCCGCCGTCCTCGCCGTCATCTACGCGCTCTGGCTCTACCGCCGGCTTGCACCCGACGACAGACCAGCCTAACCGCCTGCAATGCGCTACCACAGCACCCGAGGGCAGGCCCCCCTGCTCGACTTCCGCGAAGCGACCCTTGCCGGGCTGGCGACGGACGGCGGCCTCTATCTGCCAACGGCCTGGCCGCGCTTCCTGCCAAACGAGTTCGAGCAACTGGCGACGGCCAGCTACGCCGAGACGGCGGTGACCGTCCTTCAGCCCTTCGTCGGCGATTCGCTTTCCCCCGACGAACTGCGGGCGCTGGTGGACGACGCCTATGGCGATTTCGGCCATCCGGCGGTGACGCCGCTGGTGCAGCTCGACCAGCGCAACTGGCTCCTCGAACTGTTCCACGGCCCGACGCTTGCCTTCA
Organism: uncultured Sandaracinobacter sp.; assembly: GCA_964471485.1. Lineage (GTDB taxonomy): Bacteria > Pseudomonadota > Alphaproteobacteria > Sphingomonadales > Sphingomonadaceae > Sandaracinobacteroides. The sequence continues at coordinate 8,328 of CAYYGQ010000034.1, forward strand.
AGGATGTGGCGCTGCAATTGCTGGGCGGGCTGTTCAGCCATTTCCTCGGCGCCGGCGAACGCCTCACCATCGTCGGCGCCACCAGCGGCGACACCGGCTCGGCGGCGATCGAGGCGATGGCCGGCCGCCCCGGAATCTCCATCTTCATGCTGCACCCCGAGGGCCGCGTCACCGATGTGCAGCGCCGGCAGATGACGACGGTGAACGCCCCCAATGTCCACAACATCGCCGTCGACGGCAGCTTCGACGATTGCCAGGCGCTGGTGAAGGCGCTGTTCAACGACAGGAAATTCCGCCGCGAACAGTATCTTTCCGCCGTCAACAGCATCAACTGGGCGCGCGTCCTCGCCCAGATCGTCTATTATGTCTATGCCGGCGCCCGGCTCGGCGCCCCGCACCGGCTGATTTCCTTCTCGGTGCCGACGGGCAATTTCGGCGATGTCTTCGCCGGCTATTGCGCCGCCCGCATCGGCCTTCCCGTCGGCAAGCTGCTGGTTGCCACCAACACCAACGACATCCTGGCCCGCGCCTTCAACGACGGCGATTATTCGCTCGGCACGCTGACCGCCACCTCGACGCCGTCGATGGATATCCAGATCAGCTCCAATTTCGAACGGCTGCTGTTCGACCTCCACGACCGCGACGGCGCCGCCCTTGCCGCCACCATGCGGGCGTTCGAGGAACAGGGCCGCATCACCCTGAACGCCAACATGCGCGCCACCGCCGACCGCTTGTTCCGCGCCCAGCGGGTCGACGAAACCGGCATGATGCAGGCGCTTGCCTACGCGCACAGCGAATGCGGGCAGTTGATCGACCCGCACACCGGGGTCGGCCTGGCGGCGGCGCGCTTGCGGGCCGACGATCTTCCGGGACCGATCGTGACGCTGGCGACCGCCCACCCGGCGAAATTCCCCAAAGCGGTGGAACGGGCCACCGGGGTGCGGCCCAGCCTGCCGCGCCGGGTCGGCCATCTGTTCGACCGCGAGGAACGCTTCGAGCGGCTGCCGGCGGATGCCGCTGTCCTGAAGGCGCATATCCGCAAATCGGCATGAGCGCGCACCGTTTCTCCCGGCTTCGAAACGGCCTCGCCGTCGTCAGCCTGTCGATGCCCGGCGTCGAGACGGCGGCGGTGTCGCTGACCGCCGATGTCGGCGCCCGCCACGAAGAGGCGGCGGAAAACGGCCTCGCCCACCTCTACGAACATATGGTGTTCAAGCGCACCGGCAACCGCTCGGCCCGCGCCATCGCCGAGGCGATCGAGGATGTCGGCGGCAGCCTCAACGCCTGGACCTCGCGCGATTCCACCTGTTTTCATGCCCGTGTCCTTGGCGACGACGTGCCGCTCGCCGTCGACCTGCTGGCCGATCTGGCCACCAACGCCAGCTTCGACGAAGGCGATCTTGCGCTGGAGCGCGAGGTGGTGCTGTCGGAAATCGGCGAAGCGCTGGAAACCCCCGACGACCTGGTGTTCGACCATTTGCAGGAAGCGGCCTTCCCCGAGCAAAGCCTGGGGCGCCCGGTGCTCGGCACTTTCGACAGCCTTGCCGGGCTTGGCACGGCTTCGCTGCGCCGCTGGCGCGAACGCCAGTATCGGGGTTCGGGGCTGGTGCTGTCGGCCGCCGGCCGCATCGACCACGACCGGCTGGTCGAGCAGGCGGAGCAATTGTTCGGCGGCATCATGGCCGGATCGCCACAGCCGATCCAGCCGGCGCGCTGGGCCGGCGGCGCCAGGACCGATCCGCAGGCCCGCGAACAGATGCACATCGCCCTCGGCTTCCAGGGCTTCGCGCCCCGCCACCCCCGGCAGGACGCGGCGCGCCTGTTCGCGATGGCGCTTGGCGGCGGCATGTCGTCGCGCCTGTTCCAGGATCTGCGCGAGGAGCGCGGCCTTGCCTATTCGGTGAGCGCCGCGCACAATCCGCACGCCGACACCGGCCTGTTTTCCCTTTACGTCGCCACCCGGCCGAAAGACGGCGGACAGGCGCTCGACCTGCTGCGAAGCGTCGCCGCCGCCGCCGCCAACGATCTTTCCCAGGCGGAACTGGACCGGGCACGGGCGCAACTGAAGGCCGGCATCCTGATGGGGCTTGAAAGCTGCGCCGGCCAGGCCGACTGGCTTGGCGGCTCGCTCATCACCTATGGGCGGGTGATCGCGCCGGCGGAGCTGATCGCCGATCTCGACCGGATCAAGCTCGACGAGGTGCGCGCCGCGGGCAGCGCCATGCTGGCGACCGCCCCGGCGCTGGCCGTGGTCGGACCAAAGGCCGACCGGCTGTCGCTTTGAGCGCATCCGCCCTCCCCGGCCTTTCCACCCTCGTCACCGCGCCCGCAGCGGATTTCGCGCTGCTCGACTGCGGCCATGGCCGCAAACTGGAACGCTGCGGGCCTTACCGTTTCATCCGCCCGGAGCCGCAGGCGATGTGGGCGCCGGCCGACGGCGACTGGGCGGCCGACGGCGAATTTCTCGGCGCCGCCGACGAGGATGGCGGCGGCCGCTGGCATCTCGACGCACGGGTGCCGGCGGAATGGCCGGTCGAACAGGCGGGGGTGCGCCTGTTCGCCCGCTGCACGCCGTTTCGCCACCTCGGCTTTTTCCCCGACATGGCGCCGCACTGGGCAAGGCTCGCTGCCCTGCCGCCCGGCAGCCGGGTGCTGAACCTGTTCGGCTATACCGGGGCGGCCTCGCTGGTGGCGGCGAAGGCCGGCGCCGAAGTGGTGCATGTCGACGCCTCGAAAAAGGCCCTTGCCCAGGCGCGGGAAAACGCGGCGCTTTCGGGCCTTGCCGAACGGCCGATCCGCTGGATCCTCGACGACGCCCGCAAGTTCGTCGCCCGCGAGCTGCGGCGCGGCCACCGCTACGACGCCATTCTCCTCGATCCGCCGAAGTTCGGCCGCGGCCCCGATGGCGAAACCTGGAATCTTGCCACCGACCTTGGCCCGCTGGTCGCCGACTGCATGCGCCTGCTCGATTCCAACAGCCGTTTCCTGATTCTCACCACCTACGCCGTCCGGCTGTCGGCCATCGCGCTTCGGGAACTGGCGCAGGCCCATGCCGCGCATTTGCCGGGCCGGGTTCAGGCTGGCGAAATGGCGTTGCGGGAACAACGGCGCGGCCTCTTGCTGCCGACGGCGATCTTCGCCATGTGGGAGCGGACGGCCTAACCTTTCGAGGAGGTTTTCGATGCGGCGTTCGCTGGCGTTCGTTCTTGCCCTGCTGCTGACGGTCCCGGCCGCGGCGCAGATTCGTTCGCTTGCCAGCACCCCGAACACGGAAAGCCCGCTGGATGGCCCGCGCCTCGTCGATCCGTTGCGCCGCGACGAGCCGATCGGAGTGACCCGCTTGCAGGCGGCGGCGCCGCCGACGGGCGACCGCAACTACCAGCCGCAAGTGGGCCAGCCGGGAAAAGACGTGGTGTGGGTGCCGACGCCGGAACCGCTGATCGACGCCATGCTTCGGGTCGCCCGCGTCACGCCCGAGGATTTCGTCGTCGACCTCGGTTCGGGCGATGGCCGCATCGCCATCGCCGCCGCCCGCGATTTCGGCGCGCAGGCGCTTGGCATCGAATATGACGCCGAACTGGTGGCGCTGGCGCGCCGCAACGCCGCCCGCGCCAATGTCGCCGGTCTTGCAAGCTTCCGCCGCGCCGACATCTTCGCCAGCGACTTCTCGAACGCCACCGTCGTTACCCTCTATCTGCTGCCAAGCCTGAACCTCAGGCTGCGCGACCGGCTGCTGGCGATGAAGCCGGGCACACGCATCCTTTCCCACGCCTTCACCATGGGGGAATGGCAGCCGGAACGAACCATCAGCACCGACGATGCCTTCGGTTATTTCTGGATCGTGCCGGCGCAGGTGGCCGGGCACTGGGCGTTCGAAGTGCAGGGGCGGCGCTTTGCCGCCGAGATCGGCCAGCAGTTCCAATATCTGACCATGGCGCCGGGCGGGCCGCTGAAAAACGGCCGGGTGACGGGCAGCGCCGTCACGTTCCTCGCCGCCGACGGCCGACAATTGAACGGGGAAATCGCCGAAGACCGGGCGCAGATGTCGGGACCGGGCTGGATCGCCATCCGCATCCGTAACGGCCACTGAAACAGCGCCGGCAACCGAACGACGGCGAATGGCGGCGAACGAGGCCTCAGCCGCGCCCGGTCTTGCTGGCCCCGGCGCCGTTTTCCGCCACATTCCGCAGACGCTGCATTTCGCCCTTGAAGCGGCGAAGGTCGGCGCCGCCAAGTTTGGTGCCGTCGGCGTATTTCGTTTGCTTGGGGTTGGCGGCGACGCCGTTCTGCCAGACTTCGTAATGCAGATGCGGGCCGGTGGCGAGGCCGGTGGAGCCGACGGCGCCGATGGTCTGCCCCTGCGCCACCCGTTGCCCGGCCTTGACGCTGATCTTGCTCATGTGGGCGTAGCGGGTCCGCAGGCCCTTGCCATGGTCGACTTCGACCATATTGCCATAGCCGCCGGCGCGCCCGGCGCTGACGACGCGGCCGGCGGCCGCCGCCAGAATGGGGGTGCCCGTCGGCGCGGCGAAATCCGTGCCCTTGTGCATGCGGCTGTAGCCGAGCACCGGGTGAAAGCGCATGCCGAAGCCCGAAGACTGGCGCGTCGGGCCAGCCAGCGGCGAACGCATCAGCCCCTGGCGAACGCTTTCGCCATTTTCGCGAAAGAATTCGCTGCCCTTGCCCCAGCGCATCAGCGCCACATCCGAGCGGCCGCCGGCAAGACCGGCGTAAAGCAGTTGCCCCGTTTCCGTTTCGCCGGTTTCGGCGCGACGATGGGCCACCACCAGATCAAAGCGGGCGTCGCGGCCGACATCGCGCTGCAAATCGAGCACATGGCCGAGCTGGCGCCGGTATTCGGCGATGGCCGCCGCCGGCAGCCCGGCGGCGCGCAGCGAACGATCGAGCGAGGCGCCGACCACGCCCGTCACCCGAAGGGGGGTATTGTCGATGCGGAGCGGAATCCGCTTCATCTGCAAATCGCCCGACGGCGCGCGGCTGATCTCGGCCTTCCATTCGAAGGCCGGGCGAAAGCTCAGCGATTCGAGCGGCCGG
>CAYYGQ010000035.1:0-13208 GCA_964471485.1 uncultured Sandaracinobacter sp.
GTTGCCGTTTCCGGCCCCGGCGGCCTGGTGGTCCCCATCCTTCGCGACGCCCAGGACAAGAGCTTCGCCGACATCGAAGTGGAAATCGCCGATTTCGGCCGCCGCGCCCGCGACAACCGGCTGAAGCTGGAGGAATTGCAGGGCGGCACCTTCACCATATCGAACGGCGGCGTGTTCGGCAGCCTGCTGTCGACTCCGATCCTCAATCCGCCGCAGTCGGCCGTGCTCGGCATGCACCGCATCGAAGAGCGGCCGGTGGTGGTGAAGGGGCAGATCGTCGTCCGGCCGATGATGTATCTGGCGCTCAGTTACGACCATCGCCTGGTCGACGGCCGCGAGGCCGTCACCTATCTGGTGCGGGTGAAGGAAGCGCTCGAAGACCCGACCCGCCTCGTCATCGACCTCTGACTTCTGCAAGGGAACTTCCATGGCCGACTTTGACGTGATCGTGATCGGCGCCGGGCCGGGCGGCTATGTGGCCGCCATCCGCGCCGCGCAGCATGGCCTGAAAGTGGCCTGTGCGGAGGATCGGGAAACGCTTGGCGGCACCTGCCTGAACGTCGGCTGCATTCCGTCGAAGGCGCTGCTGCACGCCTCCGAACTGTACGAGGAAGTATCGGGCGACCATCTTTCGAAGTTCGGAATCAAGGCCAGTGCCTCGATCGACCACAAGGAACTGCTGGCGGCGAAAGACAAGTCGGTGAAGGGGCTGACCGACGGCATCGCCTTCCTGTTCCGCAAGAACAAGGTGGAGTGGCTGAAGGGCCGCGCCAGCTTTGAATCGAAGACCAGCGTCAAGGTCGGCGGCAAGGTCTACAGCGCCAGGAACATCGTCGTCGCCACCGGCTCGTCGGTCACGCCGCTGCCGGGGGCAGAGATCGACAACGCCAAGGGCATCGTCGTCGATTCGACGGGGGCGCTGTCTCTCGCCAAGGTGCCGGGCCATCTGGTGGTGATCGGCGGCGGCGTCATCGGCCTGGAACTCGGCTCGGTGTGGCGGCGGCTCGGCGCCAGGGTGACGGTGGTGGAATATCTGGACGAGATTCTGCCCGGCATGGACGGCGAGGTGCGAAAGGAATCGCACAAGCTGCTGAAAAAACAGGGCATGGACATCCGCACCGGCATGAAGGTGACGGCGGTGAAAGCCGGGAAATCGGGCGCCACGCTGTCGCTGGAGCCGGCGGCCGGCGGGCCGGCGGAAACCCTGAAGGCGGATGTGGTGCTGGTTTCCATCGGCCGGCGGCCGAACACCGAAGGGCTGGCCATCGAAAAGGCCGGGCTTGCCCTGAACAAGCGCGGCCAGATCGAAGTGGACCGTTTTCTTGCCACCGATGTTCCCGGCATCTGGGCCATCGGCGATGTCACGCCGGGGCCGATGCTGGCGCACAAGGCCGAGGACGAAGGGGTTGCGGTCGCTGACAATATCGCCGGGCTGGCCGGCTATGTGAACCACGACGTGATCCCCTCGGTCGTCTACACCATGCCGGAAATCGCCGGGGTCGGCCTGACCGAGGAAGCAGCGAAGGAGCGGGGCGAAATCCGCGTCGGCAAATTCCCCTTCCTCGCCAACAGCCGCGCCAAGGCCAACCAGGACACCGACGGCTTCGTGAAGGTGATCGCCGACGCCAAAACCGATCGGGTGCTTGGGGTGTGGATCGTCAACCGGCTGGCCGGCACCCTGATCGCCGAAGCGGCGCTGGCCATGGAGATGGGGGCGTCGAGCGAGGACATCGCGCTGACCTGCCACGCCCACCCGACACATGCCGAGGCGCTGAAGGAAGCGGCGATGGCGGTGACGGGCAAAGCCATCCACATCTAAGGGCCAAACAGGGCGGTGGACGGCGACGCCCTCGACCAGCTGCGCCGCATCTTTCTGGCGCTCGACTATGTCGGCGTGTTCATTTTCGCCGTCACCGGCGCCCTGGTCGCCGCGCGGGCGCGGCAGGATCTTGTCACCTGCGTGTTCTTCGCCGGCATGACGGGGATGGGCGGCGGCACCGTTCGCGACCTGCTGATCGGCGCGCCGGTGTTCTGGGTGGGCCATGGCTGGTTTGTCGCCGTCTGTGTGGTGGCGGCGATCGCCGTCTGGGTGTTCCGCACCGAACAATGGCCGGGAAAGCCGTTGCGCTGGCTCGATGCCATGGGCATTTCCGCCTATTGCGCCTTCGGCTCGCTGAAGGCGCTGAGCTTTGGCATCGACCCGGTGCCGGCGGCCTTGATGGGGGTGATTACCGCCACCTTCGGCGGCGTGCTTCGCGACGCGGTGGCCGGCCAGCCTTCGGTGCTGATGCTGCGCGAAGTCTATGTGACGGCAGTGATCGTCGGCGCCGGCGTCACCGTCCTTGGCGCCACCTTGGGACTGAGCGGCCTTGTCGCCGGCCTTCTTGGCGGCGGCATTTCGCTGGCCATTCGCGCCGGCGCCATCACCCGAGGCTGGAAATTGCCGATCCACCCCGGCTGAGCAATGGCCGCAACAGCGCGCCGAGGCAGGTTTTGCCAGCCGGTTGCGCCGCCATCCGATAGGCCCCGCAGGACAGGCAGCTGGCCTGGATGCTGGCGCCGTTCGCCACATCGACGGCCGCCCGCACCTCGGCGATGGCGCGCATGCGGCTGGCAAGGATGCTGTGGGCGACCGCATCGCGCGCCGCCGGCGTCGTGGCGGCAAGGCCGAGCCGTTGCAGCATCTGCACCAGCATCGGCATTGCCGGCTGCATGTCGATGACCCGGGGCGTGCCTTCGAGACCGGCGCGCCTTGCCGCCTCGGCGACGGCGGCGTCGAGGTCGCCATAGTCGTCGATCAGGCCGAGTTCTTTCGCCCGCACGCCCGACCACACCCGGCCTTCCGCCATGCTTTCCACCCTGGCCGGCTCCATGTGGCGGGCGGCGGCCACATGGCCGATGAACTGGCGGTAGACATCTTCGACTCCGCGCTGGATCAGCAGGCGGGCGGGCGCGTTCAGGCCGCCCAATATGTCGGGCTGGCCGGAAAGCTCCGTCGTTTTCACGCCGTCCGTCGAGACGCCGATCTCTTGCAGCGTGCGCTCGAAGGTGGGGATGATTCCGAACACGCCGATCGAGCCGGTGACGGTCGACGGGCTGGCGTAGATATGGTCGGCGGCGGTCGCCACCCAATAGCCGCCGCTGGCGGCGACCGAGCCGAAGCTGGCGACCACCGGAATCGAGCGCGCCTTCGCGTCTTCGAGCGCCAGGCGAATCTGTTCGCTGGCCAGCACCGAGCCGCCGGGCGAATCGATTCGCACCACCAGCGCCTTCACCTCCTTGTCGGCGAGCGCCTTCCCGATCAGCCGGGCGATGGTGTCGCCGCCGGCGGTTCCGGCCGGCGCCTCGCCGTCGACGATGCTGCCGGCGACATGGACGACGGCGACCCCATCGCCCGAGCGTTTCGGCGGCTGGCGCGCCGCCCAGTAATCGCCGGCCGACACCCGCTTGTAATCGCCCGGAGTCTTCTGGTCTTTCCCCGGTCCCAGCTGCCGCGCCAGCCCGGCTTCCCAGGCGTTGCGGCTGAGCACGTCGTCGACGAGGCCGGCCGCTTTCGCGACATGGGCCTGATCCTGGTTGCCGCGGGCGACCCGTTCCGGCCAGTCCGCCGCCAGCGCCGCGACATCGAGGGCGGGGCGGGCCTTTTCGATGCCCTCGCGGCTCTGCGCCCAAAGGTCGCCGGCGAGTTCCTCGTCCGCCGCCTTTGCTTCGGGGGAACTGTCGTTGCGGGTGAACGGCTCGACGAAGCTTTTGTAGGTGCCGACGCGGAACACCTCCACCTGCACCTTCAGCCGGTCGAGCGCGTCCTTGAAATAGAGGTTGCTGCCGCCGGGGCCGCTCAGCAGCACGGTGCCCTGCGGCGACAGCAGGATGCGGTCGGCGTGGGCGGCCAGCGCATAGCCGCTGTCGGCATAGGCGGTGGCGAACGCTTCGATGCGTTTGTCCTTGGCGCGGAAGCGGTCGAGGGCGGCGCCGACGCTTTCAAGGTCGGCGAGGCCGCCGCCGAGGAAACGGTCGAGATCGAGGGTCATCATGGCGATCGACGGGTCGTCGGCGGCGCGGTCGATCAGTCGCACCAGTTGCCGGGTTTCCGTCTGCGGGATGATTTCCTCGCCCGAAAGCAGCGAAAGCGGCGGCACCGGGCTGGCCTGGTCGACGAGGACGCCGTCGAGCCGGATGTTGAGGGCGCCGCCATCGGCGATGCTGCCGGAAGGCGTCTGCCACGCCAGCACCGACAACAGCGCGCCGAAGAACAACAGCAGCGCCAGCAGCGCCAGCGCGTCCTTCACCCCGACCAGCAGTCTCCAGATGCGCTTCAGCAATCCCATGGGACGGGCGGCTCCTTATGTGCGTCGGGGTGGTTCAGCTTGCCGGGGCGCGGGCATTGCCGGCGGGCGAAATCGCGCTCCACACCGGCTCTCCATAGGCGTCGCGGGGGATTTCGCCATGGGTGACGGCGCCCGGAATCGTTTTCGCCGTGGTGTAGAGCGGCGCCGGGGCGCAGCCGGCAAGCAGCAGCAGCGCGGCACCCAGAAGCAGATACGGGGCCGCCGGTTTTTCCCATCGTCCAGCCATTTTCATGGTAAAGCCTTGCCTTGTTTCGAGCGACCGCGCAAATCTCCCGCCTTCTATGCCCGAGAAGACCCAGAGCACAAGCAGCGACGAAATGGCCGGCGACGAAATGCCCGGCACCGTGATGGCCGGCACCGTGGTGCGGCTGGCCGCCCGTGGCGACGGCGTCACCGGGGACGGTCGCCATGTGCCGGGGGCGGCGCCGCTCGACGTGGTGGATGCGGCCGGCCATATCACCCCCGGCCCGAACCGCGCCGTTCCGCCCTGCCGCCACTATGGCGATTGCGGCGGCTGCCAGTTGCAGCATGTGGGGGAGGGGGCCTTGGCCGATTTCGCCCGCGAGCGCGTGCTGGCGCCGTTGCGCCGCCATGGCCTGGTGCCGGCAGAGGTGCGGCCGGCGCATCTGTCGCCCGCCGCCGCCCGCCGGCGGGCGGTGTTGCGGGCAACGCGGAGCGGGGGCGCGGTGCGGCTCGGCTTCAACGCCATGGGCGAGCACCGCATCGTCGATCTTGCCGAATGCCCGGTGCTGCATCCGGCGCTTGCGCGGCTGCTGGCGCCGCTTCGCACACTGCTGGCGCCGGCGCTGACGCCAGGGTCGGCGCTGTCGCTGGCGCTGACCTTGACCGACCATGGCGTCGACCTGCTGCTGTCGAACCTGAAGGCGCGCGATTTGCCACGGATCGACGGGCTGGTGGATTTCGCCGACCGCGAGGGGCTGGCGCGGCTTTCGGTCGATCGCGGCCTGGGCGCCGAGACGCTGGTGGCCCGCGCCGACCCGGCGGTGCGGTTCGGCGGCGTCGCCGTCACCCTGCCGCCGGCGGCCTTTTTGCAGGCGACGGCGGACGGCGAGGCGGCGCTGGTGGCGGCGGTGCGGGCGTGCGTCGGCAAGGCGGCGAAGGTGGCCGATCTGTTTTCCGGCTGCGGCACCTTCAGCCTGCCGCTGGCGGCGGAGGCCCGGGTAACGGCGGTGGACGGCACCGGGCCGGCCATTCGCGCCCTCGATATGGCGGCGAGGCGCGCCGGTCTCCACCTCGCCACCGAACACCGCGACCTGTTTCGAAAGCCGCTGTCGCCGGCCGAACTGGCGCGGTTCGACGCCGTGGTGATCGACCCGCCGCGCGCCGGCGCCGAAGCGCAGTGCCGGGCGCTGGCGGCAAGCCGGGTGGAGGTGGTGGCGGCGGTCAGTTGCAACCCGGCGACCTTTGCCCGCGATGCAATGGTGCTGGTGGCCGGCGGCTATCGTCTGCGGCGGATCTGGCCGGTGGCGCAGTTCCGCTGGTCCACCCATGTGGAGCTGGTGGCGGAATTCCGCCGGGAGAAACGCCGGAGCTAGAGCATGTCCCGTTCAGATGGGATCATCCGAACGGGAAGTCCATGCGGAAAAACAAGGAGATAGAGCGGCCGATTTGATTCCATCAAATCGTGACTCGCTCTAGCCGTGCGCGAAGGCCAGCACGGCGTGGATGACGACCCCGATCGAGCCGCCGATCAGGGTGCCGTTCAGGCGGATATATTGCAGGTCGCGCAGCACGGCGTTTTCCAGTTTTTCGGTGATGGTGTCGGCGTCCCAGCCCTTCACCGTATCCGAAACGATGGCGACGATGGCGGCGCCATGGTTGGTGGCGACATCGACGACGCCGCGCCGCGCCAGTTCGTTCACCGCCAGCGCCAGCGACGGGTCGGTGCGAAGGGCGTGCGCCATCGAGCGGCCGATGGCGGCGAAGCCGTCGCCGAAAACCAGATCGTGAAGGCCATGCTTCATCCGCTCGAAGATTGCTTCCAGCCAGTCGGCCACCGCCGGATTGTCGAGCAACTCGGCTTTCAGTCGTTCGACCTTTGCCTTCGTTAGCGCGTCGTGCTGCAACTCGCGGGAAAAGCGCCGCAGCGCCGCTTCGGCTTTCTTTCGCACCGGATGCCGGGGGTCGGCGGCCAGATCGGCGAGCAGGCCGCGCAGGCCCTTCAGCAGTTCGTCGGCGATGCGCTCGTCCACTCCCACCAGCTTCAACAGCCAACTGGTGCGCTCTTCGACCATGGCGCGCACCAGTTGCTCCTCGCTGTCGAGGGTGCGGCCGGCCCAGGCGATCAACTGGTCGAGAACCGGGCGATGGCGGCCGTCTTTCAGCATCACCCGCAACGCCTGGCCCAGAAGCGGCGCGACTTCGAGATCGTGAAGCTGCGCCGAGGCGCCGGCGCGCAGCTTGTCCATGACGGCCGTGGCCGCCGGCGTTGCCGCCAACTGGTCGAGAAGCGAGCGCAGCGACTGGCGGATGCGCCCGCCCGACGCCGGCCGCTCCAGGATCGAGGCGAGGGCGGCTGCCGCATCGAAGCTTTCCAGGCGCTCGGCGACATTGCTGTGGGTGAGGAAATTGTCCTTCAGGAACAGCGCCAGCGCTTCGCCGATGCGGTCCTTGGAGCGCGGGATGATCGCCGTGTGCGGAATGGGCAGGCCCATCGGCCGGCGGAACAGGGCGGTGACGGCGAACCAGTCGGCAAGGCCGCCGACGAGGGCGGCTTCGGCGAACGCCTGCGCCCAGGAAAAGCCGGGATGGATGGCGACGGCCGCCCAGGTGGAGAAGCCAAGCAGCGCCAGCATCGCCAGCAGCAGCCCGGTGGCCACCCGCCTCAGCCTTATTCCTTCGCTGGCGCGCCCGTTCGCTTCCGGGCTGTGGTTCTCATTCGGCAGCGTGCGGCTCCGGCGTCGTTCCATGGCCGCCCGTGCTAGCAGTTTCGCCGCCGTTGGTGAACAGGCGGCGCATCCTCGGCCCCAGATGGCGCTCGGCGCTGTCGGCGAGGATGAAGGCCGCCGGCACGATCACCAGCGTCAGCACCGTCGACAGCAGCAGGCCGCCGATGACGACGATGGCCATCGGCGCCCGGAAACTGGAATCGCCGTGAAGCCCGAGGCCGACCGGCAACATGCCGGCGATCATGGCAACCGTGGTCATGACGATCGGCTGCGCCCGCTTGTGGCCGGCGTCCAGAATGGCGGTTTCGCGGGGCACGCCGTGGCGCATTTCCTCGATGGCGAAATCCACCAGCAGGATCGAATTCTTGGCGACGATCCCCATCAGCATGAGGAGGCCGATATAGACCGGCATGGAGACGGCGTGGCCGGTGAGGATAAGGGCGATGATGCCGCCCAGGGGCGCCAGCAACAGCGACCCCATGTTGACGAGCGGCGCCAGCACGCGCTGGTAGAGCAGCACGAGGACGGCGAACACCAGCAGCACGCCCGAGACGATGGCGACGGCAAAGCCCATGACCAGTTCGTCCATCACTTCCGCCTGGCCGAATTTCACTTCCTGCACGCCGGTCGGCAGCGTCCGCATGGCCGGCAGGGCGCGGATGTCCTTCATGGCGTTGCCATATTCGATGCCGTTCAGATCGGCTTCGATGGTGATGCGGCGCGACTGGTTATGGCGGCGGATGGTGGTCGGCCCGGCGCCGAAGCTGATGTCGGCGACGGTTTTCAGCGGCACGCTGCCGCCCGACGATGTCGGCACCGGCAGATTGGCGAGGATGTCGGGGTCGCTGCGCGCGCGCTCCATCAGGCTGACGCGGATCGGCACCTGGCGATCGGCGAGCGAGAATTTCGCCATATTCTGTTCGAGGTCGCCGATGGTGGCGATGCGGATGGTCTGCGAAAGCGCCGCCACCGACACCCCCATTTGCGCCGCAAGGGCGAATTTCGGCCGGATGAGGATTTCCGGGCGTTCGAGGTCGCCGTTGATGCGGGCGTCGCGAAGCGTCGGCATCGCCTGCATTTCCTTTTCCACCCGCTTCGCCGACTGCTCCAGGGCCAGCGGGTCGTCGCTCGCCAGCATGACCACGACATCGCGGCCGCCGAAGCCGCCGGCGAGCGCCGAGAAATTGATGCGGGCGTCGGCGATGGCGGTAAGTTCGGGGGCGACCCGGCGCTCGAATTCCTTGGTGGTGACATCGCGGTCGGCGGCGCCAACCAGATTGATGAAGATGTCGGCGCGGCGGACATCGGCGCCGCCGATCGACTGGAACGCCTGCCGCACTTCCGGCTGCCGCCAGAGAATATCGAGAACATGGTCGACCGTGGCCGTGGTGTCGGCAAGCGTCGCCCCCGGCGGCAGTTCGACGGTGATGTGCGAGGAACCGATGTCGGCGTCGGGCTGGAACGAAGTCGGCATCTGCGCGAACAGGAAGATCGTCAGCAGGAACGAAGCGACGCCAAGGCCGACGACGACGAGCGGCCGCCAGTGGGCGCGGAGCCTGGCGCCAACGTGCCCGGTGCGCCCGGCGCGCCCGGAACGGCCGGCGGACGGGCGCTCGCGGTCGATGTGGATGGTCCAGGACAGCACGTCGAGGTAACGGCGCATGAAGGCGCCGTCGGCGTGGGCGCGGATGCCGTGCGGGCGGAGGAAATAGGCGGCGACCAGCGGGGTGATGAGGCGCGCCACCAGCAGCGACACGAACACGGCGACCGCGACCGTCAGGCCGAACTGCTTGAAATACTGCCCCGGAATTCCCGGCATGAAGGCAACCGGCAGAAACACCGCCATGATGGCGGAGGTGGTGGCGACGACGGCAAGGCCGATTTCATCGGCCGCCTCCAGCGCCGCCTGAAAGGGGGATTTCCCCATCCGCATGTGGCGGACGATATTCTCGATCTCGACGATGGCGTCGTCGACCAAGATGCCGGCGACCAGGCTGAGCGCCAGCAGGCTGACGGTGTTGAGCGTGAAGCCCAGCAGGTCCATGAACCAGAAGGTGGGGATGGCCGACAGCGGGATGGCGAGGGCGGCGATGACGGTCGCCCGCCAGTCCTTCAGGAACAGGAACACCACCAGCACCGCCAGCAGCGCCCCTTCCGAAAGCGCCTGCATGGCGCTTTTATATTCGCCCTTGGTGTAATCGACCGAGGTGAACAGTTCCGTGAAGGCGACATCGGGGAATTGCTGGTGCAGTTCGGCAAGCTTCTGCTGCATGCGGTTGTAGACATCGACATCGGAGGCGCCCTTGGCCTTGAAGATTCCGAACGCCGTTACCTGGCGGCCGTTCAGGCGGGCGACTTCGCGCTGCTCGGTGGTGCCGTCGGTGACCGTGGCGATGTCCGACAGGCGAACGTTGCGGTCGTTGCCGATACTGATGCGGGTGGCGGCCAGCGCCGGCGCCGTGCGGGCGCCGCCAAGCACGCGGACCGCCTGTTCGGCGCCGGCGATTTCCGTGCGCCCGCCCGGCGCGTCCAGATTCAGTTGCCGCAGCTGCGTGTTCACCTGGGCGGCGGTGATTCCATAGGATTGCATCCGCACCGGATCGAGGTCGATGCGGATCTCCCGCGCCACGCCGCCGCTGCGCGTTACCTGCGCCACCCCCGGAATCGACACCAGCCGCTTGGTCACGTCGTTGTCGACGAACCAGCTCAACTGTTCGAGCGTCATCGACGTGGATTGCGCCGCCACATAGGCGATGGCGCCGGCGCTGGCGTCGACATCCATGCGGTTGACCCGGGGTTCGAGGATGCCGTCCGGCAGGTCGGCGCGGCTTTTCGTCACCGCGTCGCGCACGTCGTTGACGGCGCGGTCCACCGGCGTCCCCAGATAAAATTCCACCATGGTGGTGCTGGAGCCTTCCTGCACCACCGAATCGATATTTTTCACATTGCCGATGCCGGCGATCGCCCCCTCGATGATCCGCGTCACCTGGGTTTCGATTTCCGTCGGCGCGCCGCCCGGCTGCACCACGGTGACGCTGACGAACGGCACCGAGATGTCGGGCATCTGCGTGATCTTCAGCTGGTAGAAGCTGAGGAGGCCCACCGCCGTCAGCAGCACGAACAGCAGCAGCGGCGGAATGGGGTGGCGGATCGCCCAACTGGAAATGTTGCGCAGCGTCACGGCGCCGCCGCCGGTGCCGCCGCCCTGGGGCTGATGGGGCTGATGGGGCTGACCTTTTCGCCCGGATCGAGAAAGGCGCCGGCCGAGCGCACCACCCGTTCGCTGCCGGACAGGCCCGACAGCACGACCACCCCGGCGGCGGTCGACGGGCCGGTGGTCACGTCGACGCGGCGGACGACATCGTCCGCTCCGACCGTCAGCACATGGGGACCGTCGCGATCGGCGAGGATGGCCGATTGCGGCAGCAGCGGCCGTTCATTGCTGGCGCCTTCGATGCGGACCGTCGCAAAGCCGCCGGAGCGAAGCTCGTCGCCCTCGGGCAGCAGAATCCGCACCACGCCCTGCCGGCTTTCCGGGTCGATCAGCGGCTCCACCAGCCAGACATGGCCGACATAGCGGTTCGCCGAACCCACGGGCGTGACGCCGGCCTCCTGGCCGACCTTGATTGCCGCCATATCCTGTTCGGCGACCTCGGCGCGAAGCTCCATCTCGCCGTCGGCGGCGATGCGGTAGAGGGCGCCCGAGGCCGGCGACACGATCTGGCCGGGTTCGATGTTGCGCGCCAGCACCAGCCCCGCTTCCGGCGCCCGGATCGACAGCCGCTCCAGCCGCTCCTGCATTTCCCGCACCTGCGCCTCGGCGATGCGGACGCGGGCGACGGCGGAGTCGCGGGTTGCCGTCTTGCGCTCGATGTCGGCCCTGGAAACGAAGCCGCGCGCCGTCAGCGCCTCGGCGCGTTGCAGTTCGGCTTCGGCGAGGCGGGCATCGGCCGTCGCCTGAACAACGCTTGCCCGCAGTTGCTGCAATTGCGCCTGCTGCACGCCGCTGTCGATCTCGGCCAGGATCTGGCCCTTCACCACCTTTGCCCCGGCCTCGACACGGATGCGCGTGACCATGCCGCCTTCGCCGACCACGCCCACCGGCATGTCGCGGCGGGCGCGGATGGTGCCCGTCGCGTTGATTTCGGTGGCGACCAGGCTGGTGCCGGGAACGACGACGGTGACGGTCGGCGGCGGCGCCGGCGGCGCCGCCTGTTTGGGCGCCCGCGCCTTCCAGACCAGGAAGGCGACGAAGAAAGCGATGAACAGCGCCACCGCCACCGCCAGCAGCAGCGGCCGCCGTCCCTGTCCCCAGGCGCCGGGAAGACGGAGTCGCTGGCGGAAGTCCGGGTCGTTCGGAGTCAGATGCACGTCCATGCCATTCGCGCTCGCGTTCTTTCCCCGGATCGGGCGTTCCCGGATCGGCGGCCTGCACATCTTGGGGTTGGTCGACAGCCGTTCAAGATCCGCTCATTACATGTTTCGAGCCGGAATCAAAATGGCCATATTGCGAAGGATGCGGAGGGCGGATCGTGGCGCTTCATGCGCCAGCAAGCAAGCGGCCGCCATGGCGGTGGCCTGAAGGAGAAGAAGATGATGAAGTCCGCTGTTGTGGCGACGGCCGTCGCCGCCATGCTCGCCGCTCCGGCTGTGGCCCAGCAGGCGCCGCCGACGACGCTGAGGCTGACGGCGACCAGCGAGGTGCAGACGGTGCCCGATCAGGCGGTGATCGGCGCCGGGGTGGTCACCACCGCCGCCGAGGCGGCGGCGGCGCTTGCCGACAACAGCGCCCGCATGGCGCGGATGCTGGCGGCGCTGCGGCAGGCCGGGGTCGAATCGCGCGACATCCAGACCAGCGGCCTGAACGTGCGGCCGCAATATCGCTACCAGCAGAACGAAGCGCCGGTGCTGACCGGATTCGAGGCGACCAACCGGGTCCAGGTGCGGCTTGGCGATGTGCAGCGGGTCGGCGCCGTGGTCGATGCGCTGGTGGCGGCCGGCGGCAACCAGATCGACGGGCCGGACTTCACCGTTGCCGATCCCGAGCCGCTGCTGGACAAGGCGCGCGCCGAGGCGGTGCGGATAGCGCGGACGCGGGCGGCGCTTTACGCCGAGGCCGCCGGCCTTCGGGTGGAGCGAATCCTGTCGATCGAGGAAGGGGCGTCGTCGCGGCCGGCGCCGCCGATGCCGCGCATGATGGCGATGGCGGCGGATTCGACGCCGGTCGCCGCCGGCGAGGTCGGGCTGTCGGCGAGCGTCACCGTCGAATTTGCCTTGCAGCCGCGCTAGCTTGCCGTCAGCCTTCGCCGTCGCGGGCTTTCGACATTTGTTCCGAAAGCCCGCCGACGAAGGTTTCGAAATCCTTCGCTTCGCGGAAATCCTTGTAGACGCTGGCGAACCGCACATAGGCAACCGGGTCCAGCTGTTCCAGCCCCTGCATCACCAGGGCGCCGATCTCGCCCGCCCGCACTTCCGGTTCGCCCGATGATTCAAGCTGGCGCTGGATCGACGACACGAAACGTTCGAGCTGGTCGTCGTCGATGGCGCGCTTGCGGCAGGCGATCCGCACCGACTGCGCCAGCTTCTCGCGGTCGAAGGTCTGGCGTTTGCCGCTTTTCTTCACCACCACCATTTCGCGCAACTGGATGCGCTCGAAGGTGGTGAAGCGGGCGCCGCATTCCGGGCATTGCCGCCGCCGGCGGATGGCGGCGCCGTCTTCCGCCGGGCGGCTGTCCTTCACCTGGCTGTCGTCGTGGTGGCAGAAGGGGCAGCGCATCGGGCCCTCAGTCGTAGATGGGGAAGCGGTCGGTCAGTTGGTGCACGCGGGCGCGGACCCCGGCCTCGACCGCGGCGTTCCCCTCGGCGCCGTTCGCCGCCAGCCCGTCCAGCACATCGGCGACCATGTGGCCGATGGTTTCGAACTCGGCCTTGCCGAAGCCGCGCGTGGTGC
>CAYYGQ010000036.1:0-13152 GCA_964471485.1 uncultured Sandaracinobacter sp.
ATGCGCTGCAGCATGTTGGTGACTTCGCCGAGCGCGCCTTCCGCCGTCTGCGCCAGCGAGATGCCGTCGGACGAGTTGCGGATGGCGACGGCCAGGCCGCGGATTTCCGAGGTCATGCGCTGCGAGATGGCGAGGCCGGCGGCGTCGTCCTTGGCGCTGTTGATGCGAAGGCCGGTGGACAGGCGTTCCATGGCGGTGTCGAGGCCCGACTGGGCGACTCGTCCACCATTCTGGGCCCGGAGTGCCGACATGTTGGTATTGATGATCGTCATCGTATAGTCCCCTAGATGAAGTGGGCGGATGCCCGCTTTCGAAGGCCCGAACCGGATGCCCTGGTCGCTGGCTTCAGTGCGCTTTCACGGCGAAGCGCGGCTGCGGTTAAATCCCCTTCGGAAACAAGCCGCTGCGACGGTTTGCGGCGAAGCGTTCGATTGGCGGCCGGGCAGCGCCGATCGGATTGGCCGGCGACGGCGCCAGGAAGGCCGGCGCGCGCAGGTGCCGACGCGCGCAAGTGGATTCCGGCGCCCACGGACGCTGGCGGGCGCCGGAATCAACACGGGCGGAAAGCATGCGCTTTCCGCCCGCATCTCCGATATTCGACCCTGAATTTTCGGCGACCCTGAATTCCGGCGACCCTGAACTTCCGGCCGCCTTCCAGAGAATCAGCCCCGCAGCGACCCCAGCATGGCGCCGGCGATTTTCTGCGGATCGACCGCATAGCTGGACATCTGCACCGCCGCCCGAAGCGCCGCCACCTTGGCCTGGTCGACGGGCAGGCTTTGCGACAGGGCGCGGGCGATGCTTCCGGTTTCGGCCATGGCGGACTGGGCCGCGGCGCGGCCGGGCGTCTGTGGCATGGCGGCGCCAGCCGGCCGGGCGGCGCCGGCCGCGCCAGCCTCGGCGGCAACGCCTGAACCAAGGGCCGCGTTCAAGGATGCGATCCCCGGCGGTGTGATCCCCGGTGCAATCCCCGATGCGATTCTGGAGGAAATTGAGTCAACCATCGTCTCTCGTGCTTCCTGTGTCATGCGGCGAAAACGGCCCACACCAGGGCGGCCAATTCTGCCTTCAGCCGGAAAACGGCGGCCTTCCGAAAATCTTTAACGCCCCGCCCTCCCGGCCACAACGCTGCCGTCTTCTCGCAGATGTCCGGTGAAGCGGGCGCCGCTGCGAAGATTGCGCAATAATAGCGTGCCGTCGCGCTGGCTGGCGGATTCAACGACGGCATCAGCGCTGACCCGATAACCCTCTCCCTGCATTTCCACTCGCAGCACCTCGCCGCGCCGGGGCAGCGCCGCCGCCGGGGCTGCCGGGGCCGCCGCCACTGGAATACGCAGCCGCCAGTCGCTTCCCGGGCAGGATGCCTCCATCCCGTCGGCGCTGGCCGACAGCCAGCGGAACTGGAAGCCGGCGGGGCACTCGGGCACGGCGATGCGCTCGTCAAGGCGGATGGGCGCCCGCGCGAAGGCCTGCGCCGCCACCTGCAACGAAGCGTTCGCGGCCGTGGCCGCGGCCGGCAGCAACAACAGCGGCAACGCCGCCAGCAAGAATAGCGGCGACGCCGCCGGCGCCCGCAAGCTTTTCGATGTCATGACGTGAAAGCCATCGGTTCCATGAATCCTCTTTACCCGGAAGTCCCGGACCGTGCGGCGGGATCG
This sequence comes from uncultured Sandaracinobacter sp., assembly GCA_964471485.1. Taxonomy (GTDB): domain Bacteria; phylum Pseudomonadota; class Alphaproteobacteria; order Sphingomonadales; family Sphingomonadaceae; genus Sandaracinobacteroides. Next base: position 1,659 of record CAYYGQ010000036.1, read on the forward strand.
CTTCCACAATGGACTGGCTTCGGTCGAGGCGGCACAGATGTGCCGCTTTTTCGCCGCCGATACGGCACCGATGTGCCGCCCACCTGCGTTTCTTCCCTCCTCTCCCGCCTTCGAGCGCCTTTGGAAGCCATTTGGCACGGCCCTTGCTCCTGCTGTCTTGGCTCCTGCTGTTTTGCCCGCGACGCGAACATGTGCGCCGGCGCGGCAGGGAAAGGAGGAAGCATGGACCGGCTCGATCAATATTTCGGCGTGCATGGCACGGCGCTGACGCTCCGCAGCGAGCGGATGCAGATTCTGGCGTCCAACATCGCCAACGCCGCCACGCCCGGCTTCAAGGCGCGCGACCTCGATTTCAGGGCAATGCTCGCCGACCAGGAACAGCCCGCCGCCGCCACGCTCCGCCGCACCTCGGCCGCGCACCTGTCCGCCGATAGCGGCGGCGGCATCCCCGGCGGCCGCCCGCACCTGCTCTATCGCCAGCCGTTGCAGCCCTCGCTCGACGGCAACACCGTCGAACTGGCCACCGAACAGGTGCAGTTCGCCGAAACCGCCATCCGCTACCGCTCGTCCTTGAGCTTTCTCAACAGCCGCATCGGCAATCTGATGGCGGCGATGAAGGGAGAATAGCATGTCGCTCGGCATCTTCGACATCGCGGGGCGCGCCATGTCGGCGCAGTTGCTGCGCCTTAACAGCTCGGCCTCAAACCTCGCCAACGCCGGCAGCGTCTCCACCACCGAGGAAGGCGCCTTCCGTTCGCTGAAGCCGGTGTTCCAGACCGTCTATGAAGGCAATTCGGGGAAAGCGACGGTGAACGTCCTTGGCGTGGTGCGGGCGGCGATGGAGCCGCAGCGCCGCTACGAGCCGGGAAACCCGCTCGCCGACGACAAGGGCTATGTCCATGTCGCCGCCGTCGACCCCAACGCCGAGCTGGTCGAGATCGTCGAAACCAGCCGCCAGTATCGCAACAACATCGAAGTGCTGGAAACGGCGAAATCCCTGACCCTTGAAACATTGAGGCTTGGACGATGAGTGGAATTGATTTCAGCGCCATCGGGCTGAAGAACGCCGATGCGGCGGGCGCCGTCCCCGCTTCGAAACAGACCCTGGGGCAGGACGACTTCCTCACCCTTCTCGTCACCCAGTTGCAGAACCAGGACCCGCTGAACCCGCTCGACAACGAAGCCTTCGTTGCCCAGCTGGCGCAATTCTCGACCGTTTCCGGCATCAACGAAATGTCGGGTTCGCTCGGCCGGCTCGAACAACTGGCCTCCACCGGGCAGCGCAACGCCGCGCCGTCGTGGATCGGCCGCACCGTCGCCAGCGCCGAAGGCGCGGTCGGCGAAGTGCGCTCCGTCGCCTTCGCCGACGACGGCCAGACCCTGCTCTACCTCGACGACGGCTCCGCCCTTCCCCTCTCCGACGTTTCCGTCCTTGCCTAGAAAGGCCCACCCATGACCTTCTCCATCTCGCTTACCGGATTGAACGCCTCGCAGACCGAATTGTCGGCGCTGTCGCACAACATCGCCAACGTCGGCACCAACGGCTTCAAGAAGTCGCGCGTCGAATTCGGCGATATCGTCAGCCGTTCGGCGACCGAGGCCGCCAACAGCGCCAACGGCCAGGGCGTCGCCGTCATGAAGGTGAAGCAGCAATTCTCGCAAGGGGGCTACCAGTCCAGCAACAACGCCCTCGACCTGATGATCGGCGGCCAGGGCTTCTTTCTGGTGAAAGGCGGCGGCGACAATCCGTCGAGCCTGCAACTGACGAGAAACGGCTCCTTCTCGGTGGATCAGGACCGCTGGGTGATCGACAATGAAGGCCGGCGCCTGCAAGTGCTGCCGACGACGGCCGACGGCGCCGTCACCGCCGTCGGCGCCAGCGGCCTGGTGCCGTTGCGGATGCCGATGGTCTCGGGCGAGCCGGCGTCCACCACCGCCGTCCGCTTCGTCGCCAACCTGCCAGCGGGCGCCGCCGCGCCCACCGCCGCCTTCGACCGCTCCGATCCGTCGAGCTACAACAACGCCACCTCCACCACCGTCTATGGCGCCGACGGCAGCGCGCAGACGGCGACCGTCTATTACCGCCGCATCGACAGCGCCCCCGGCGACAGCAACAAATATTGGGAAATGCACGCCTTCGTCGGCGACACCCCGATCGACCCCACCTCCGGCACCCCGCCGCAGCTGCTGACCTTCGACGCCGCCGGCGTGCTGACCTCGCCCACCGGCCCGGTCGCCTTCGACGGCGGCTTCACCATCAGCCACGCCGACAGCACCACCCTTGCCCAGCCCTTCTCGGTGCCGACCACCGAACAGGACGGCTATGCGCCCGGCCGCCTCGAAAGCGTCGATGTCAGCCGCGAGGGCGTCGTCGTCGCCTCTTTTTCGAACGGCGAGACCAGGGCCATCGGCAAGCTTGCGCTCGGCAACGTCATCAACCCCGAAGGGCTGAAGCAGAACGGCAACGTAAGCTGGCTGCTGTCGGCGTCGTCGGGTCCGCTCGAAGTCGGCATGGCCGGGGAAGGCGGCTTCGGCAGCATCACCTCGGGCGCGCTCGAACGCTCGAACGTCGACCTGACCGAGGAACTGGTCGGGCTGATTTCCGCGCAGCGCAATTTCCAGGCCAACGCCCGCGCCATCGACACCGCCTCGTCGCTGCTGCAAACCATCGTGCAACTGCGCAGCTGATGGACCGGCTGATCTACACCGCGCTCACCGGCCTGCAACGGACGCAGGAAGCGCAGACGGTGACGGCGCACAACCTCGCCAACCTGTCGACTCCGGGGTTCCGCAAGGAAATGTCGCTGCTGTCGGCCGGCTGGCTGACGGCGGACGGCGGGCCGCAAAGCGCCCGCGTGCAGTCGGGCGGCGAAGCGTCGGTGGATCTCTTCACCCCCGGCCGCATCGAGGCCACCGGCCGCCCGCTCGACATCGCCATGGACGGCGACGCCTGGCTTGCGGTCGCCGACGACAGCGGCGCGCCGGCGCTCACCCGGCGCGGCGACCTTGCCGTCAACGCCGATGGCGGCCTCGTCACCGGCGACGGCCGCCCGGTGCTCGACGAAGGCGGCGGCCCCATCCGCATTCCGGCGGATTTTTCCAGCCTCAGGATCGGCCGCGACGGCAGCATCGAGATCCTGCCGCCGGGCGAAATGGTCTGGGCGCCCGTCGGGCGGCTGAACCTGCAAAGCCCGCCCCCGGCCAGCATGACGCGCGGCGTTGACGGCCTGTTCCGCAGCGCCGAGGCCGCCCACGACCCGCAGGCGACCTTGCACAGCGGCGCGCTCGAACGCTCCAACATGGAGCCGGCCGAAGCGCTGGTCGAGCTGATCCAGCAGTCGCGCATGTTCGAAATGCAGACGAAACTCGTCAGCGCCGCGCGCGAAATGGACGAAGGCAGCGCCTCGCTGATGCGCGTCCAGTAACCGAAGGAAAAGGAAGCCCCATGCCGTCCGCACTTCACATCGCGAAATCCGGCCTCGAAGCGCTCGACGCCCGCCTTCGCACCATTTCCAACAACCTGGCCAACGTCGGCACCGTTGGCTTCAAGCGCGACCGCGCTTCCTTCGAAACCCTGCTCTACCAGACGACGCGCCCCGGCGGCGCCCCCGCCGGCGCCGACCAGCGCTTCGGCATGGGCCTCTCCACCGGGGCCGGGGTCCGCATCGCCGGCACCGAGCGGGTGCAGTCGCAAGGCGGCGTCACCGTCACTTCGGGGGCGCTCGACCTGATGGTCGATGGCGAAGGCATGTTCCAGGTGACCATGCCCGACGGCACGCTTTCCTATACCCGCGCCGGCGCCTTCACCCGCGACCAGGAAGGCCGGGTCGTCACCCCGCAAGGCTATCTGCTGGAGCCGGCGGTGCAGATCCCGGAAGACGCGACGGACATCACCGTTGGCCGCGACGGCATCGTCTCGGCGGTGCTGCCCGGCGAGGCGACGCCGACGGAAATCGCCCAGATCACCCTCGCCACCTTCGTCAACCCCAACGGGCTCGAACCCGTCGGCGACAATCTCTACCGGGAATCGGCGGCCTCCGGCCCGCCCCGGCAGAACAACCCCGGCGAAAACGGCAGCGGTGTCATCCGTCAGGGCGCGCTCGAATCCTCGAACGTCTCGGCGGTGCAGGAACTGGTCGATCTCATCGAAACCCAGCGCGCCTATGAAATCAATTCCAAGGTCATCTCGGCCGCAGACGAAATGATGCGCTATGTCAACCAGACCATCTAAGCTGCTGATCCTGCTTGTATCCGGCATCGCGCTTTCGGCGTGCAGCCAGGCGAAGCGCATTGCCAGGGGCGGGGTCGACCCCATCCCCGCCACCCTTGCCCGCGCCGCCGATCCGGCGCCCGCCACCGGCAGCCTCTACCACCCGGCGACGGCGAGAACGCTGGCGCTGGCCGAGGACCGCCGCGCCCGCGGCATCGGCGACATGCTGACCATCCGGCTGGTGGAGCGAATCCGCGCCCAGAAATCCACCAACCAGCAAACCAAGCGCGACAGCCAGCGCAGCCTCGACCTCCCCGATGTCTCGCCCTTCAGCATCGTCCCCGAGGGGCTATTTTCCGGCGGCTCCAGCAGCAGCTTCAACGGCAGCGGCGCCGCCCGGCAGGAAAACCAGTTGTCGGGCGAATTCACCGTGTTCGTCACCGCCGTGCTGCCGAACGGCGCCATGGCGGTTGCCGGCGACCGCCGGCTGATGCTGACTCGCGGCGAGGAACAGGTGCAATTGACGGGAATCGTCCGCCCCGAGGACATCGGCCCCGACAACCGTGTCGATTCCACCCGCATCGCCGACGCCCGCCTCCGCTACACCGGCACCGGCGAAATCGCCCAGCAGGCGCGCCAGGGCTGGCTTGCCCGTTTCTTCAACAACATCAGCCCGTTCTGATGCGTATTTCTCTTCTTATACCAGCGGTCTTCGCCCTTGGCCTGGCCGCTCCGCCCGCCCCGGCCGCCGCGCAAACGGCTCCGTCCGAACGCGTCGGCGACCTTGCTCGCTTTCAGGGCGTGCGCGCCAACAGCCTGGTCGGCTATGGGCTGGTCGTCGGCCTTCCCGGCACCGGCGACGACAATCTCGCCTACACCATCCAGTCGATGCGCTCGGCGGCGTCGGCCCTTGGCGTGCAGTTGCCGGACGGCGTGAAGCCGTCGCTGAAAAACGCGGCGGCCGTCATGGTGACGGCGGAACTGCCGCCCTTCGCCAAGCCGGGGCAGAAGATCGACGTCACCATTTCCGCGCTGGGCCGCGCCAAGTCGCTGCGCGGCGGCACGCTGCTGCTGGCGCCGCTGCGCGGCGTCGATGGCGAAACCTACGCGCTGGCGCAGGGCAATCTCACCGTCGGCGGCTTCGGCGCCGAAGGGGCGGACGGCTCGAAGGTGGTGGTGAACACGCCGACTTCGGGGCGCATTCCCGGCGGCGCCCTCGTCGAGCGCGAAGTGCCAAGCCCGTTCGCCAGCAGCGAGGAACTGCTGCTCGACCTGGTCAGCCCAAGCTTCGCCAACGCCGAGGCGCTGGCGGCCGGCATCAACCAGTCGCTCGGCCGCGCCGTGGCCCAGCCGGTCGATGCGGTGACGGTCCGGGTCAGCGCCCCCGGCAGCGCCGCCGAGCGGGTGCGCCTGGCGGCGCGGATCGAGAATCTGTCCATCACCCCCAATGCCCCCCCGGCGCGGGTGATCGTCAACGCCCGCACCGGCACCGTCGTCATCGGTGGCGACGTGCGAATCCTGCCGGCGGCGGTCGCCCATGGCAATCTCACCGTCGCCGTCAGCGAGGATTGGCAAGTTTCGCAGCCGGCGCCGTTTACCACAGGTGGAACCACCATGGTCACGCCACGGTCGAACGTCGAAGCGGAAGAGGAACGAAAGCGCATGGCCATGCTCGCCCCCGGCGCCAAACTTGCCGACATCGTCGATGCCGTGAACGCGCTTGGCGCTGCCCCCGGCGACCTGGTGGCCATATTGGAAGCGCTGAAACAGGCCGGCGCCCTTCGCGCCGAACTGGTGGTGATATGAGGATCGACGGCGCAATCCCGGCGGCCGCGCCGGTGGAAAACAGCAAGCAGCTTCGCGAGGCGGCGAACGCCTTCGAAGCGATGATGCTGAAGGAAATCCTGAAGGAAGCGGTGCCCGGCAACGGCGACGCCCGCGCCGGCCTCGCCCTGGAGGCCGTCGCCGGCGACCTGGCGCCGATGCTTTCCTTCGGCCTTGCCCAATTGCTGGAGAAACAGGCTTGAGCGATCTGCTGTCCATCGCCCTCACCGGCGTCCAGACCTACACGCGGGCGCTCGACGTGGTGGCCGACAATGTGGCGAACGCCGCGACGCCCGGCCATGCCCGCCGCACCACCAGCTTGTCGCCGGCCATGGCCGGCGGCCCGCCCATCCCGCTCTATTTCGACCGCGAGGCCGGGTCGGGCGTCCGCCTCACCTCGATCGACCGGGCGATGAACGCCCTTCAGGCCGACACGCTGCGCCGCGCCGAAGGGCAGGTGGCGGCGCTCGACACCAGCAAACGCTGGCTCACCACCCTGCAATCGACGCTGACCGGAAGCGCCGGCATCGACGAGCCGATGAACGATCTGTTCAACAGCCTCTCCGACCTCACCTCCGACCCCACCAACAGCGCCCTCCGGCAGACCTTTCTGGCCAAGGCCGACGCCCTTGCCCAGCGCTTCAACCAGAGCGCGTCCGAACTCGACCTGCTGCAACAGAATATCGTCGCCGAGGCCGACATGGAGGTCCGCACCCTCAACAGCCTGGCGCGCGGCCTTGCCGAAGTGAACACCCAGTTGCGGCGCACCACGGCCGGCAGCGGCACCGCCGCCTCGCTCGCCGACGAGCGCGACCGCATTCTGGCGCAGATGTCGGTGATCGTCGGCTTCGACGTGCAGTTCGATGCCCGCGGGCAGGCGACGGTCCGGATCCCCGATGCCGGCGGCCCCACCCTGGTCGAAGGCGGCGAAGCCCGCTCGGCGCGCATCCTCGAAGGCGGCAGCGGCTTCGAACTGCGAGTCGGCCCCAAGGGCGCCGACGAAACCGCGCCGATCACCACCGGCGTGTTCGCCGGCCTGTCGTCGGCGCGCGTGCTGGTCTCGGAAGCGCAGGCGCGGCTGGACCATCTGGCCGGCCGGGTGGCGCAGGATTTCAACCAGGCGCAAGGCGAAGGGGTCGACCTGACCGGCGCCGACGGCACGCCGCTGTTTTCCACCACCGCCCCCCATGTGCGGGCGGCCGCCGCTAACGGCGCCGACGCCCGCGTGGCGGCAACGCTGGCCGATGGCGCGACGCTGGTGCCGTCCACCCTGGTGTTCGACGGCAGCGACTGGACGCTTTCCAACACCGACGGCAACAGCGTCACCGGCGCCCTGCCGCTGACGCTCGACGGGCTGACGGTTTCGGCACCGGCGGCAAGCGTCAACGGCGATGTCTATGAAATCGGCGCGGCCAGCCCCGCCGCCGCCATCCGGCTGCGCGCGCTTTCGCCGGATCAACTGGCGCTGTCGGCGCGCTGGCTTGGCGAGGCCGCGCAGACGAACAGCGGCAGCGGCGGCATCGAACTGGCCAACGACGCCGCCGCCGCCATCCCCGGAACGGCGCCGTTCACGGCCACCGTGCTGGCCGGCGGCGGCATCGAAGTGACGGATTCGCTTGGCGCCGTGCTCGGCAGCGGCAGCGCCGGCAACTGGATCGGCGGCGACGGTTTCCAATTGCGCCTGACCGGGGCGCTTGCCGAAGGCGACACATTCCGCATCGAACAGGCCGGCGCCAACGAAGGCAACAACCGCAACGCCGTCGCCATGCTGTCCATCCGCGACCGCAGCGGCCCGGCCGGCACCATCGCCTCGCAGGTGGACGCCATGGTGTCGTCGGTCACCACCTCGCTTGCCGAAGCGCGGGCGCGCCAAGCCGTCGCCACCAGCAACCGCAACGGCGCCGCCGAGGCGTTGCAGGAAAGCTCGGGCGTCGATCTCAACACCGAGGCGGCGGAAATGCTGCGCCTGCAACAGGCGTTCCAGGCCAACGCCCGCATCATCCAGACGGCGCGCGACACCTTCGACGCCATCCTCGCCGCCGGCCGCTAAGGAAACCGTCATGCCAAGCCCCGTTCTCGTCAACAGCCGCTCGCCGATCCCGGTGCAGGCGCAGCGGATGCAGCAACTGGAAGACCGGCTCGACCGGCTGCAAACGCAAATCTCGACGCAAAACCGCCTGACCGACCCTTCGGACGATCCCGCCGGCGCCAATCGCGCCATGCTGCTGGCCCGGCAGGACGCCCGTCTTCAGGCCGACCAGAAGGCGATCGACCGCGCCAACAGCCGGCTGTCGTTCGCCGAATCGGCCATCGTCAGCGGCACCGAAGCGGTGCTGCGCGCCCGCGACATCGCCCTCTTCGCCTCCAACGCGCCGATGTCCGACGACGACCGCCTGTCGATGGCGCGCGAAGTGGCGGTGCTGCGTACGCAATTGTTGGAAAGCGCCAACGCCCGCGACGAAAGCGGCCGCTATCTGTTCGCCGGCAGCAAAAGCGGCAGCCCCGCCTATGTGCAGGATGCCGACGGCAACGCCTTATGGCAGGGCATGGATTCAGCCGCCGGCGCCGAAGCGGCCGGCCTGGCCAACGTCACCCTCCCCAGCGGCCCGGCGCTGTTCGGAGACGATGTCGGCGGCACCTTCGCGCAGTTGCAGGCGCTGGAGCAGGCGCTGCTCGACCCCGATCCCGAAACCCGGAAAGCCGTCCTCGACACCGCGATCGAGGGGTTGCGCGCCGGCTACAACCGGCTGGTGGACAATCGCTCGACCATCGGCGCCAACATGGCCCGCCTCGGCACCGAGGAGAACCGCATCGCCCAGACCCGCCTGACCGTCGCCGAATCGCTGGCCGATGTGCGCGGCGTCGACCTGACGGTCGCCTTCGCCGAACTGAACAGCCTGCAACTGTCGCTGGCGGCGGCGCAGGGCAGCTTCGCCCGCATCTACGAAGGCTCGCTGTTCGACCGATTGGGCTAGCTATACCGGCCTCCGCCGGCTGGACTAGCATATGCCGGCCTCCGCCGGCGGGCTAGCGCGTTCCGCCTTCGGGAAGCCAGGGCACCGGGAACCAGCGGTCGAGATCGGCGCGGGTGATCCAGCCGTTGGTCCAGTTCAGCCAGAACAGCAGGAAGAAGATCGTGGCAATGATCGTCGTCCACAACAGCTTGCGGCCGATCATCGGCCGCACCGGCGCGCTGTCCGCCTGCCCCGGAACCTTGTCCTCGCCGGCTTCGGACGATGTGCGAACACCGAAGGGCAACACCATGAACAGCGTCACCACCCAGAACAGCAGATAATTGGCGAGGGCCGAATACCAGGGCATCTTCCCATTCCTTCTACAATTCGACGAGCTGGATGTCCGTCAGCGGCTTCTTGCCGGTCCACTGCCGGGCAACGCGGCGGAGCGCCACCTTCAGTTCGTCTTCCAGGCGCCGCCGGTCTGCAAGGCCGATTTTGGCGAAGGTTTTCGCCGCCGCCGCCGCCGCTTCCGCCAGGAACAGATCGGCGTCCTCTTCGACCGGCAGGCCGCGCGCCACCACCGCCGGCTCGGTCGCCAGCCGCTTGCGGCCGTCGACCACCAGCGTCGCCACCAGATGGCCGCCCCAGGCCATCTTGCGCCGGTTGGCGATGGCGGCGCCATCGGCCGGCAGGATCACTTCACCATCCAGCACCAGGCGGCCGTGCGCCTCGTGGCCGACGATTTCCGCCGGACCCGGCGCCAGGCGGATGACGCTGCCGTTCACCGGCACGATGGCCTGTTCGACGCCCAGTTCGAGGGCCAGGCGGGCATGGGCTTCCAGGTGCCGGCGCTCGCCATGGACGGGCACGGCGATTTTCGGCCGGATCCAGCCATACATGGCCTTCAGTTCCGGCCGCCCCGGATGGCCCGACACATGCACATACGCCTGCCGTTCGTCGACGATGTCGATGCCGCGCGCCGCCAATGTATTCTGCACATGGCCGATGGCGATTTCGTTCCCCGGAATCTGCTTCGACGAATAGACGACAAGGTCGCCCTTCTCCAGCTTCAGGGGGTGGCTGTTGTCAGCGATGCGCGCCAGCGCCGCGCGCGGCTCGCCCTGGGTGCCGGTCGCCACCAGCAGCAGCTTTTCCGGCGGATGCTTCTGGGCGGCGTCCCAGCCGAGCGGCTCCGGGAAGGAACGCAGATAGCCGGTCGCCTTGCCGATCTCGATCACCCGTTCCAGCGAACGGCCCACCACCACCAGCCGCCGGCCGCTGGCCTCCGCCACCTTGCCGATGGTGTCGAGCCGGGCGGCGTTCGAAGCGAAGGTCGTCACCAGCACCCGGCCGCGTTTGCGCCCCCGCACCAGCTTCAGCAGCCCTTCCAGTACATCGCTTTCCGAGCCGGAAGCTTTGGCATTGAAGACATTGGTGGAATCGCCGACGAGGGCCAGCGTGCCCCGGCCGCCATTGTCGCCGATCGCCGCCAGTTCGGCGGCGCTCGCCGGGTCGCCCAGCACCGGCCGCTCGTCGAGCTTCCAATCGCCGGTGTGGAACAGGCGGCCATGGGGGGTGTCGATCACCAGCGCGTTCGCTTCGGGGATGGAATGGGCAAGCTGCACCCAGGTGGCGCGGAACGGGCCAAGCGCCACGCTGCCGCCGTTTGGAACCACATGGAGCGGCACTTCGCCGGCGATGCCCTCCTCCTCCAGCTTGCGGCGGATCAGGCCGGCGGTGAAGGCGGTCGCGTAAAGCGGCACGCCAAGGTCGGCGGCCAGATAGGGAATGGCGCCGATATGATCCTCGTGGCCGTGCGTCAGCAGCACCCCCAGCAGATCGTCGCGGCGCTCCTCGATGAAGGAAAGATCGGGCAGCACCAGTTCGACGCCCGGAAGCGACGGGTCGGCGAAGGTCATGCCGAGGTCGCAGAGAATCCATTTCCCCCGGCAACCATAGAGATTGGCGTTCATGCCGATTTCGCCCGAGCCGCCGAGCGGTAGAAAGATCAGTTCATTCCCGGGCTGCAAATTCCTGTCCCTTGTTGCTAAAGCCTCGATTGATGGCGTGCATGTGCACGAGGCCCTTGATGGTGAGATCCGGGTCGACATGGTGGATCGCGCCGGTATGACGGCCGAACAGCGGCGCCAGGCCTCCGGTGGCGATCACCGTCGTGCTGCGGCCGAGTTCCGCCTCGATGCGCCGAACCAGCCCTTCGATCAACCCCACATAGCCCCAGAACAGCCCCGATTGCATGGCGTGCACCGTGCCCTTGCCGATCACCCCCAGCCCTTCGTCCGGCGGCTCGATGGCGACCCGCGGCAGGCGCGCCGCCGCCTGATAGAGGGCGTCCATGGAGAGATTGATTCCGGGCGCGATGATGCCGCCTTCATAGCCGCCGGCGGCCGAGACGATGTCGAAGGTGGTGGCGGTGCCGAAGTCGATGACGATCAGGTCGCCCGGATACTGCCGGTGCGCGGCCAGCGCGTTCAGCACCCGGTCG
>CAYYGQ010000037.1:0-13077 GCA_964471485.1 uncultured Sandaracinobacter sp.
AGCGCCGCCCGCGGCGACCTTTGCGGCTGGCCGGGCCATGTCGGCCTCCTCGTCGACCGCCACCATCTGCTGCACGCCAACGCCCACCACATGTCCACCGTCATCGAGCCGCTGGCGGATGTGGTGGCGCGCGCCGAGTCGCCGCCGCGTTTCCGGCGCTTCTGAGGCGCATACTGTCGCGGCGACTTGCTCCTCCGCCGCCGCTTCGCTAAGGCGCGGCTGCCGGAGTTCGAGGGCCGCTAAGGAGAATAGCTTGGGGAACGGAACCACCACGGACATGTCCCGTCACAAGGCATCGACGGCCGCACTGGACGATGTGGCGCTGCCGGACGACTACCAGCCGCGCGACGACGAACCGTTCATGAACGAGCGGCAACTGGCCTATTTCCGCCGCAGGCTGCTGCAATGGAAGGCCGATATCCAGGCCGAATCGAAGGCTACGCTGAACACGCTCAAGGAAGGCCCGATCAAGGAACCGGACCAGACCGACCGGGCCTCGTCGGAAACCGACTGGGCGCTGGAACTCCGCACCCGCGACCGCCAGCGCAAGCTGATTTCCAAGATCGACGCCGCGCTGCGCCGCATCGACAGCGGCGACTATGGCTATTGCGAAATCAGCGGCGAGCCGATCTCGCTGCAGCGCCTCGAAGCGCGCCCCATCGCCACCATGACGCTCGAGTCGCAAGAGCGCCACGAGCGGGAGGAGCGCGCCTCGCGCGACGACTGATTCGGCGCGACGGATTCAGCGCCATGGATTCGCGCTGGCCGCCGGTCGCGCCTCGCCAGTGTTTCGCCGGTGTTTTGTCGGTGTTCCGTCAGTGCTGGGGACGCTGCATTTCCTCTTTCAGCTTCAGTTTCTGTCGTTTCAGTTCGGCGAGGAGCGTCGAGTCGGGAAGCGGTCGGCACATCTCTGCCGCAATCCTGCCGTCCAGTTGTGCGTGACGGGCATGCAACATATCGAGATGGGCGCTGGCCATAGCGGCAATTCCTTTCTGCTCTGCCGGCCGCGACGGACAGGCGGTCCGCAAACGGCCGAAGAGCAGTAAATCACGACCGGGCGCGTTTGTCAGCCAGGGAAAACCGTTGAATCCCGTAACCTGCACGGCGCGTCCGAACCTTGACGGCCACCCCGGATTGGCCGCATGCGGCCGCGCAGGCGCCCCCGACGGGGAACGCCGGCAGCAGTTCGGGGCGAAAGCGGAATGGACGACGCGGAACTGAAGTCGAGACTGGGCGATCTCGCGGAACAGCACCGCGATCTCGACGCCGCCATCGACGCCCTCGCCCGCACGGCGAAGGTCGACATGCTACAGGTCGCCCGGCTGAAGAAACGCAAGCTGAAACTGAAGGATGAAATGACGGCGATCGAGAATCTGCTCGTTCCCGACATCATCGCCTGACCGCGCCGCCGCCGCCGTCGTCGCTGTCGTCGCCGCCGTCATCGTCCGGGGCCGCCGCCAGTTCCGCTGGAAGCACGCCGCCAACGACGCGCAGCCGTTTCCAGCGGCTGTGCGCCCCCGACAGAAGCTCCACCCGCGATCGCGCCACGCCGAACCGTTCCGCCAGCACGTGCAGCAACCGCTCCGTGGCGCGGCCGTCCGCCGCCACCGCCGCCACCTCGACATGCAGCAGCGCGCCACGGACGCCAAGGATGCGATCGCGCTTGGCGCCGGGGCGCACCTTTACCCGCAACAGCAACGAGTCGCCGTCGCGGCGAATCGCCGGCGCCTCCGTCATGCCCGGCGGCGGCGCAGCAGCGCTTCCTGCACGACGCTGGCGACGAGGCGGCCGTCTTCGGCATAGACGAGGGCGCGCGACAGGCCGCGCCCGGCTTGCGCCGTCGGGCTGTCGGTATCGAACAACAGCCATGCGCCGACGTTCATCGGGCGGTGGAACCACATGGCATGGTCGATGCTGGCAATGAACAGTTCCTGCCCCGGAGCATCGTGGGGAAGAGCCGCGGTTCCGGCCAGCCAATAGTCCGATATCCAGGCCAGCATGGCCGCCTGCACCGCCGCCGGCTCGCCGTCGGCGCCGGGCACACGCATCCAGATGGCGCGGCGCGGCAACTGCCCGGCCGCCACATGGAAAAATTCGTCCGGGTCGACCGGGCGGATCTCGACCGGCCACTGGCGCCGGTCGTCCCAGTAGCGCAGCCAGGCCGGGGCGCAATCGCCCAATTCGTCTGACAGTTGCGCCAGCGGCTTCAACTGGCCGGGGCGGGGAATTCCAGTCGGCAGCGGCCTCTGGTGCTCGAAGCCCTGCTCGTCGGCGTGAAAGCCGCATTCCATGTGAAAGATCGGCTCGCCTTCCTGGATGGCGACGACCCGGCGAGTCGAGAAGCGGCCGCCGTCACGGGTGCGTTCGACCTGATAGATGACCGGAATCGCCATCTGCCCGGCGCGAAGGAAATAGCCGTGCAGCGAATGCACCCGCCGCGCCGCGCCGGCATCGCCGACGGTGCGGCTGGCCGCCGCCAGCGCCTGCGCCAGCACCTGGCCGCCGAACAGCGCGTCGTTCATGTTGCGCTGGTTCAGCAGGTTGCGGAACAGGTCGCGGTCGAGCCGCTCAAGCGCCAGCAGCTCCGGCACATTCTGTCCATTCCACGGCTGAACCGGCTGCATCGCTGCTCCATCTGCTCTGTTGACGGGCGGACATGCCCCAGCCGGTCCCCGGCCGCAACCTCTGGAAAAGCGCGGCTTCAGCGCCGGCAGGCGACGAGGATTCCATCCCAGCCCTTGACGCCGACCGTCTGCAACGCCGACGGTTTGAAGCGCTGGTCCATGCGCATCGCCGCGTAAAGGCTGCGCATGCCGATCACCCGCGTATCGGTCGAATGCTCGTCGACGATGGCGCCTTTCCGCACCACATTGTCGACCACCATCAGCCCACCCGGACGCAGCAGGTCGGCGGCCCAGTCGGCGTAGGCGGCGCTGTTTTCCTTGTCGGCGTCGATGAACACCAGATCGAACGCCCTGGCGCCGCGCTTCAGCCGCTCGTCCAGCAGATCCGGCAGCACATCGAGCGCGGCGCCGACGCGAAGGTCGATGCGGTCGGTCAGGCCGGTGCGGGCGAAATTGGCGCGCGCCACCTCGGCGTGGCGGGGATTGGCCTCGATCGTCACCAGCCGGCCGTCGGCGCCCAGCGCGCGCGCCAGCCAGATGCTGGAATAGCCGCCAAGCGTGCCGATTTCGAGAATGCGCCGGGCGCCGGTCGCGCAGGCGAGAACGCCGAGGAACGAGCCCAGCAGCGGCGACACCTCGATCTCGGGCAGATCGCCGGCGCGGCAGGCCGCGCGCACCTCGTCGAGCAGCGGGTCGTCCGGCAGCAGATGAAGGTCCACCCAGTCGTCGACGGCGTTGATGCGTTGCTGTTCCATGATCCTCACCTCGTCCACCTCTCTAGCGCATCGGCCGACCGGCACAAAGCGCCGACCGGCCGACACATCAAAGAAGCCTTTTCAGAAGAGTTCCGGCCGCCGCATCATGGCGGCCGGAAACCCCCGCATCAGGACATGAAGAACCGCTGGGTGCCGTGCGCCTCGATGGCGTCGGCCAGGCGGCGCAGCGCGTGCATGTAGGCGGCGCGGCGAACGGTGACGCCCTTTTCCTTGGCCAGGTCCCAGATGGCTTCGCCTTCGGTTTCCATGCTGGTCTTCAGCCGCTTGTGGACTTCTTCCGCCTTCCAGTAGAGGCACTGGCGGTTCTGCACCCACTCGAAGTAGGAAACGGTGACGCCGCCGGCGTTGGCCAGAATGTCCGGCAGCACCACCACGCCCTTGGCGTCGAGGATGGCGTCGGCCTCGGGCGTCACCGGGCCGTTCGCCAGTTCGATCAGCACCTTCGCCTTCACCTCGTCGGCGTTGCCGTCGTGGATCAGATTCTCGTAGGCCGCCGGCACCAGCACGTCGCAATTCACCTTGACGAGATCGTCGAGGGCGATCGCCTGCACGTCGCCCTTGCCGACGAGGCTATCGAGGCCCGGCCCCTCCTTGGCGTCGATCAGCGTCTGGTAGCGGATGCCCTGCGCCGAATAAATGGCATGCCGCGAGTCGGAAACGGCGATCACGCTGTACCCGGCGGCATCCATCAGCCGCGCCATGTGGGTGCCGGCGTTGCCGAAGCCCTGGATGGCGACGGTGGCCCCCGGCTTGACGCCGAGTTCGACGGCGAGATGTTGCAGCAGGTAGAAGCCGCCGCGCGCCGTGGCATCGTCGCGGCCAAGCGAGCCGCCAAGGGAAATCGGTTTCCCGGTGATGACCGCCGGCTCGACGCGGCCGACGATCGAGGCATATTCATCGGCCATCCAGCCCATGATCATGGCGTTGGTGTAGACATCGGGCGCCGGAATGTCGCGGTCGGGGCCGATGACGCGGGCGAAGGCCTGGATATAGGCGCGCGACAGCCGCTCCAGCTCCGCCTTCGACAGCTTGGCCGGATCGACCTGCACGGCGCCCTTGCCGCCGCCATAGGGCAGGTTCATCACCGCGCACTTGAAGGTCATCCAGAAGGCCAGCGCTTCCACTTCGTCGACATTGGCGTCGGGGTGGTAGCGGATGCCGCCCTTGGTTGGCCCCCGGGTATCGTCGTAGCGGCAGCGCCACGCCCGGAAGGATTTTCGCGAACCGTCATCCATGCGAATCAACAAGCGGGTCTTGATGGTCTCTCGCGGGAACTTCAGCTTTTCGAGAACATCGTGATCGATCTGCAGATTCCGCGCGGCGTCATCGAGTCGACTGAGGGCTTGGTCTATCAGGGATGCGGTCATGGATTCTCCTTGGCAGCTTTCAGGCGGCCGTAGAGCCGCCCGAAGGAGCCTGCACGACCGCCACGATTTTCAGTACGCGTTCATGGCCGTCACGATCGGGCCACAGGATGGATTGCCCTGTCCTGAGGCCGATAAGGCCAGCACCTACCGGGGTAAGAATGGAGATGCGGCCAGCAGATACATCCGCTTCCCTGGGATATACAAGCTGAAATATGGACTCGCGGCCATTTGATTCGTCGATAAACCGCACGGTCGAACGCATCGTCACCACATCTTTGGCGATTTTGGCCGCCGGATAGGTTTTTGCGCGGGCGATTTCGTCCAGCAGCAGCGCGCTGACCTCGGGAATCCGCTCCTCGGCGGCGAGGGCAAGGCCGGCGAGCGAGTCGGCCTCGGTGTCGATCAACTGGATGGGCGGCCGCCGGGTCGGTTTCCTCGGGGTCATGGTTGTGGCTTTCTTGAACAGCGCGGATAAGGGAAAGAGGAAGAAAATCGGAAGCCGGGTCGTCGCCTGAACATCAGGGCCCGAGCATCAGGCGCCCCGGATTTCCAGGCACGGGGCGCCGGAATCCGGGGCGGTCAGCCTGCTGGAGACTGCCCCCCGCAAGGCCGGCTCCAGCAAGGCCGGAACGACGACGGATGCTTCGACGCGCACATGACCGCATGATGCACGGCGGAGGCCATGCAGTCAAACGGCTACCGCTTCGTTCAGACGCTCGGAAGCGAGCGGAAGCGGAACGGATTGCGGACGGGGCGGCGCATCGGCCGCAGCAGGCCGTCGGCCAGGCCATAGACCCAGCCGTGCAGGGTCAGGTCGGCCTGCTGCTGCCAGGCCGCCTGCACGATCGGATTGGCGGCCAGCGCCTCCACCTGGGCGATCACATTATGCTCGCAAAGCGTGTCGGGGTCGTCGCGGTCGGCGGCGCCGCTTCGCGCATAGGCCTGATGCAGCGAGTGGATCGGCGCCAGCCAGTCGCCGATGGGGTCGCCCTGGCGGCCGTCGAGCGTCGCCTGGATGCCGCCGCAGCCATAATGGCCGACGACGAGGATATGCTCCACATGCAGCGATTCGACGGCGAACTGCAACGCCGAGTCGAAACTGGGATCGCCGGCGATCGCCAGGTTGGCGACGTTGCGGTGCACGAACACTTCGCCCGGATCGAGGTCGAGGATCTGCGTCGACGGCACCCGGCTGTCGGAACAGCCGACCCAGAAATAGCGCGGCTTCTGCTGCGTTTCGAGCCGGTGGAAGAAGGTGGGGTCGCGGCCGTTCCACTCCGCCGCCCAGGTCTTGTTGCTTTGCAACAGATGGGCCAGCCCGCCCTCTCCTTCTTCGAGCGAATCATGGCTGCCGGCAGCGGCTTCCGTCATGCGGGTTCCTTCCGTTTCACCAAGGGAAGACAGGGCGAACACAGGGGCGAAACATCCGGGTTCCGCTAGAAGAGGTTCGATGCTCCCCCGGCGGAGAGTTTCGGCGAAACCGGCAGTTCGTCGCCCGGCTTCCGCTTCACGGCAGTGGCAATCTTTTCCGCCCCGGTCAACCGCGGGCCAGCGATCGGGCGCGGGATCGACGACACCGGCGCGGATTTCCCATCGCTTCGAACAAGTGGTATTCCGGCAGGCAATCTTTTCTGTTCCGCGAACGGAGTGGCGTCCCATGCCCGACGAACCTGCCTCCCCGCCCTGCCAGGCCGCCGACGCCGACGACGCCTATATGGGCTATGCCAGCCGCGACGAACTGCTGGCGGCCTTGAACGAACTGCTGGAAGCCGAACGCGCCGGCACCAAGGTCGCGGTCAAGAGCCTGCACGCCATTCCCGGCGATTCCTACGCGCGGCTGATCCACCAGATCCGCGACGACGAAGCGCATTGGTGCAATATGCTGTCGGCCGAGATCCACCGCCTCGGCGGCGCGCCGTCCGCCGTCACCGGCGCCTTTCTGGAAAAAGCCATGGCCATCGCCGACCCCTACGAGCGGCTGTCGTTCCTGATTCGCGGCCAGGGCTGGGTGGCAAGAAAACTGGAAGCGCTGCGCCCTCGGGTGCGCGACGACGGCCTGCACAAGGCGCTTGGCGACATGCTCGACAACCACCGGCTGAACATCGGCCTCGTCGACCGGCTGCTGCAATCGCCGCGCTGATCCGCGAAACTCTTCCAGATGGGTTGAAAATAGCGGCAATCGGGCGCATGGCGCTGGCCGTCATGCTCAACATGAAAACCCGTTATGCCATGCGCGCGTTGCAGTATCTGGCGCGGCGCGCCAAGGACGGGCCGATCCAGATCGGCGAAATTGCCGCCGATTCGCGAATCCCGCGCAAATTCCTGACGGTCATCCTGTCCGAGCTGTCGCGCGAGGGGCTGGTGGACACAAGGCGCGGCCGCAACGGCGGTTACTGGCTCGGGCGGCCGCCGGCCGCCATCAGCTACGGCGACATCGTCCGCACCACCCGCGGCTCGCTGGCGCTGGTGCCGTGCGCGGCGCGGCTCGGCTATGCCCCATGCGAGAACTGCCTGCCGGAAAGCGAATGCCATCTGCACCTCGTCATGCTGGCGGTGCGCGACGCCACGGCGGACGTGCTCGACAAGCTGACTCTCGCCGACCCGCCCCCCCCGGACGCCGAGGCGGATTCGGCGGCAGAGAAAGCCCCAGACACAATGCAGGCCCGGCCGGCCGGGCCACGGCCGCCCAGCCCCGAAGACGGCCACCGCCCGACCGCCTGAACATCAGCCGTCCCGGCGTTCGCCCGCCAGGCGCAGCAGTTCAACGCGGACGGCGCTGGCAAGCGCCGTCTGCCGCGCCTCGTCGAGTCGGGTGATCCAGGCGGTGGGCGTGACACCGTCAGCCCGGACCGCGGCGTCGAAGGCGGCCCAGAATTCCGGTTCCAGCGCCACCGAGGTGCGATGCCCCTGGATGGTGAACGAACGCTTGACCAGCATCGACGCCCGCCAGCCTGGATCTCGGCCTCGATCCCGGCCTCAATACATGTGCTGGCCGCCGTTCACCGAAACGGTGCTGCCGGTGATGAAGCCGGCGTCCTCGGCGCAGAGGAACAGCACGGCGCGGGCGATTTCCTCGGCGTGCCCCAGCCGACCGATGGGGATTCTGGCGACGATCTTTGCCAGCACATCGGCCGGGACGGCCGCCACCATGTCGGTGTCGATATAGCCGGGGGCGATGGCGTTCACCGTCACGCCGAAGCGGGCGCCTTCCTGCGCCAGCGCCTTGGTAAAGCCGTGGATGCCGCTTTTGGCGGCGGCATAGTTCACCTGGCCATATTGGCCGGCCTGGCCGTTGACCGAGCCGATGTTGACGATGCGGCCGAAACGCCGCTCGCGCATACCCGGATACACCGCCTTCGCCACGTTGAAACAGCCGCCGAGATTGACGTCGATCACCGCCTTCCAGTCGTCGAACGACATTTTCTGCAAGGTGCCGTCGCGGGTGATGCCGGCATTGTTGACGGCGACCTCGACCGGTCCCAGCGCCGCCTCGATCGCCGCCACGCCGTCCAGCGTCTGCTGATGGTCGCCGACGTTCCAGCGGAAGGTGTGGATTCCGGTTTCCTCGGTAAAGGCCTTCGCCCGTTCCTCCGAGCCGACATAATTGGCGGCGACCCGATAACCCGCCTCCTTGAGGGCGACGCTGATGGCGCCGCCGATCCCTCTCGTGCCGCCAGTCACCAGTGCAACGCGTGTCATGTGCCGATCTCCCCTCCGTTCGCTCCGTCTTGAAAGCTATACCGCGTCTCGAAAGCGCACAAGAGCCGACGGCGGCCGGTCAGCCGGCCCAGCCGGAAAGCTGCTGCCCGAGGATGGAGCGCAGCATGGCCATGCCTTCCGCCGAATCATTGAGGCAGGGAATGGCCGCATAGTGGCTGCCGCCGCCGGCGAGAAAGCAGTCGCGCACCTGCATTGCCACTTCTTCCAGCGTTTCCAGGCAATCGGCGGCGAACCCCGGAGCCATGACGGCGATCCGCTTCACGCCCGACGCCGCCAGTTCCCGCACCAGCGGCAGCAGATAGGGTTGCAGCCATTCGGCCGGGCCGAAGCGCGACTGGAAGGCAAGCGGCATGTCGGCTTCGCTGCGGCCCATGGCCAGGCGCAGCAGCCGCGCCGTTTCCCGGCAATGGGCGGCATAGGGGTCGCCACGGTCGATCGCCCGCTTCGGCATGCCGTGAAAGCTGAGGAGAATCCGCTCCGGCTCGAAATCGAGGGCGGCAAGATGCCGCTCCAGCGAGGCCCGCAGCGCGTCGATATAGGCCGGATGATCGTGGTAGGACGGCAGGGTGCGGACGGCCGGAAGGACGCGCTCGCCGGCCAGCAGGCGGAACGCTTCCTGAAGAACGGTGCCGGTCGTGGCGCTGGAATATTGCGGATAGAGCGGCGCCAGCAGGATGCGCTCGCACCCCAGTTGCCGCAATTCGGCCAGCCCCTGGCCGATCGACGGTTCGCCGTAGCGCATGGCATGGCGCACCGCCACGTTCGCCCCGAAGGCGCCCGCCAGCCCCTCCGCCTGGGCGCGGGTGATGGCCGCCAGCGGGCTGCCGCCCTGCCGCCCATCCCAGATCTTGCGGTAATTGGCGGCGGATCGCGCCGGCCTCGTCCGCAGGATCACGCCATGAAGGATCGGCTGCCACAACAGCGGCGGCAGTTCCACCACCCGCCGGTCGGACAGGAACTGCGCCAGGTAACGCCGGACCGCCGGCACGTCCGCCGTCGTCGGCGTGCCGAGGTTGACGAGCAGCAGCCCGGCTCCGGCTGGTTTTGCCTCCGTCCCCACCGCTCAGCTTTCGTAGAAACCGGCCAGGGGCAGCGTGCGGGCGCGCTTCCCGGTCGCCCTGGCCAGCGCATTCGCCAGCGCCGGCGCCGCCGGCGGCACACCGGCCTCGCCGACGCCGCCCAGGGCCGCCTCGCTCTCCACCAGCACCACTTCGATCGTCGACGGCAGGTCGGCCATGCGCGCCAGACGATAGGAATCGAAATTGCGCTCTCTCGCTTCGCCGTCCTCGAACGTCACCGCTTCGTGAAGCGCCGCCGACAGGCCCATCACGTTCGCCCCCTCCACCTGCGCCCGCACCCCGTCCGGCGCCACCACCGGCCCGCAGTCGATGGCGCTGGTCACGCCGGCGATCCGCACCTGGCCGTCGACGACTCCGGCCGTCACCACCGTCGCCACCACCGAGCCGAAGCCCTCGGCCAGGGCAAGGCCGCGGGCAAAGCCCGGCGCCACCGCCGCGCCCGCCGTCTCGTCGCCCCAGCCGGTGGCGGCGGCGACCGCGCGCAGCACCTTCTGGTGGCGGGGTTTGCCGTCCAGCAGGCGCAGGCGGAATTCCAGCGGATCGGCGGCGGCGGCTTCCGCCAGCTCGTCGAGGAAACTTTCGACGACGAAGGCCGAGAAGCTGTGCCCGACCGAACGCCAGTAGCCGAGCGGCGCCGGCTGCAGCAACGGCACATGGACGGCGCGGAAGGCGGCCGTCCGGTAGGGGATGCGGTCCAGTCCCTCGATCTCGCGGGCGCTCGGCTTGTCGGCGGCCGGCGCCAGGGCCGGAAAATTGCGCGCAAGGAAGCTGGCGCCAAGCGACGGCGCCGCCACCCGCGCCTCGAACGCGGCGATGGCGCCGTCCTTCACCGCTCCGCGCAGGCGGGCGGCGACCGGCGGGCGGTATTGATCGGACCCCAGATCCTCCTCGCGGCTCCAGGTCAGTTGCACCGGCTTGCCGACGGCGCGGGCGATCAGGACCGCCTCCACCATGGCGTCGGCCTCGATGTTGCGGCCGAAGCCGCCGCCCACCAGCGTCGGATGGACGACGACCAGGCTGTCGTCCACGCCAAGCGCCGCCGCCACCCGCTCATGGGCGACGGTCAGCGACTGGGTCGGGCCCCAGACCTCTACCTGATCGTCGAGCACCCGCGCCGTCGCCGTCATCGGCTCCAGCGACGCGTGCGCCAGAAAGGGCAGGCGGTATTCGGCGACGACGACGCCCGATTCCGCCGCCAGCGGCCCCTCGACATCGCCGTGCCCGGCCACCTTGCCGCCGCCATCCCCGGCGCGCGCCGCTTCCAGCAGTTCCTCTTCGATCCACGGTCCGGCGGCGCGGCCGTCGACGACGAACTCCGCCTCGACCGCGGCCAGCGCGCGCCGCGCCTCCCAGTTGGTGATTCCGCTGGTCGCCACCCAGTTCGGCCCCTCGACCAGCACGACGCCCCCGGCCAGCACGGTGTCGGCGGCGGCGGCGCGTTCCAGGCGGCCGCCGACCGGGCCGTGGCGGATCGCCGCATAGACCATATCGGGCAAGCGCACATCGGCTCCGAATCGCGCCGAGCCATCCACCTTGGGCGGCAGGTCGATCCGCGGCAGCGCCCGGCCGACAAGCAACCTCGCCTCTGGCGCCCGAAGCTTCGCCGCCGGCGGATCGGCCGCCGCATCCACCAGAGCGACCGCCTCGGCGAAGGCCATGCGATTCGCCTTGTAGACCACCGCTCCGTTCAGGGTATCGGGCAGGCTGGCCGACACCCCCCATTGCTTCGCCGCCGCCGCGATCAGCCGCTGCCTGGCCTCGGCGGCGGCGGCGCGGAGCAATGGCTCGTAGTTGCGGACGGAATTGCTGCCGGCGGTCATGTGCACATTGAAGCGGCGGATCGCTTCGGCGCCGAGATATTCGGCAAGGCCACGAAGCGGCGACGGCAGGCCGGCCGCCGCCTCTCGGGCGAGGCCGATATTGGCATAGGCCGGATGGAAGGGCGCCGGCTCGACGGCCATCATGCTCCAGTCGGCGCCAAGCTCGTCGGCGACGATCTGGGCGAAGGCGGAAAACACCCCCTGGCCCATTTCCGCCTGCGGCACCGCCACCGTCACCCGGCCGCCAGCGCCGATCTTCACCCAGGGACCGAGCAGGGTTTCGCCGGCGCCGGCCACCCAGCCCCCGGGATAGCGGCGCGGCCACACCGCATAGCCGACGACAAGACCGAGCGCCGCGCCGCTGCCGATCAGGAAGCCGCGCCGCGACGGCCGGAACCGCGCCGGCCAGGATACCGGCCAGGATACCGATCGGGACGCCGGAGAGGGTGCCGGCCGGGATGCCGGATTCGGGTCCGCGCCCGGCGGCGTGCTTGCTGGTCGGTCCGGCATCCCCGCCCCTTACACAGCGGATTCGGCACTTTCCAGCCGCGCCGGCGCCGGCTAGGCGGAAAAGCGAGGTTCGTGTCGGCAGGTCCGGCGACAAAGACGGGGCCAGATGACCGCGGAACAGCAACACCACAGCGACGGCGCCGTCGCCCTTGCCAGGGGCGGCCGCACCAATTTCGCCGGCTTTCTGCTGCGCCTTGGCGCCAGGCTTCCCTTCCTGCTGCTGGCCGCCCGCCTTTACGGCGCCGAGGATCTCGGCCGCTTCGCCTATGCCACCATGGTGGTGGAGCTGGTGGCGGCCATCGCCGTCTTCGGCCTGAAGCGCGGCCTTGCCGCCGAAATGGTGCGCGGCAATTTCTCGGAAGTGGAAACGCTGGCCGACTGCCTGCTGCTGGGGCTGCTGCTGGCGCTTTTCGGCGGCGGCCTGCTGTTCCTGCTGCCGGGCCTGATGCTGCCGGCCGGCACGCCGCTGGGCGACGAGCGCTGGCTCGCCGTCATCGTGCCGGCCATCACCCTTTCCGACATCGCCCTCGCCGGCCTTGCCTTTCGCCACCGCATCGACTTCACCGTCCGCGCCCGCTCGGTGATCGAACCCTGGACTCTGATCCTCGCGGCAAGCGCGCTTTCCTTCACGCCGCTGCGTCCCGACGGGCTGCTGATCGCCTATGGCGTGTCGCTCATCCTCGCTTCGGCCGCCTCGCTTCGCTATGCGGCGCAGATCTTCGGCTGGCCGCACGGCTGGCGGCCGACGCCTTCGCGCCTGCTCCGCATCGCCGGGCGCAACCTGCCGCTCGCCGGCGCCGATCTCGTCGAATGGGCGACGCGCAAGCTCGATATTTTCCTCCTCGGCCGCTTTGCCGGCGCCGATGTCGTCGGCATCTATTATGTGGCGCAGCAGGTGGCGACCTTGGCCGGCAAGATCCGCACCAGCTTCGACCCCATCCTGTCGCCGATGCTGGCCAGCGCCATCGAGGCGAAGCGCCCGGCCGAGGCCGCCCTCCACATCCGCCAGGTCGGCTTCTGGGTGCTGGCGCTGCAACTGCCGGTGGTGCTGGCGCTGGCGCTGGCCGGCGAGGGCATTCTCGGTCTCTTCGGCCCGGAATTCGCCGTGGGGGCCCTGGTGCTGGCGCTGCTGCTGAGCGCCGAAGTGATGGCCGCCAACAACAGCATCTATGAAATGGGCC
>CAYYGQ010000038.1:0-12973 GCA_964471485.1 uncultured Sandaracinobacter sp.
GGGGCGCCACGACCCCTGCGTCGGCATCCGTGCTGCGCCAGTCGCCGAAGCCATGCTGGCGCTGGTGCTGGCGGATGCGAAGCTGATGCACCGCGGCCAGACGGGCCGCTGACTATAATCGGGCGGCCAGAGAGGCCGCTAAACAGGACAGGCGGCCAGACGGGCCGCTGGCGGAGTCGAGGCCGGCTAGAACAGCCAGGTCAGCACATTCGCCACCGGCTGGCGCTTCTGCGCCGCCAGCAAGGCCTTCACCACGCGGATCAGGAACCACACCGACACCAGCGAGAACAACAGCCAGGCCAGCAAGCCAAGCGTCAGCACCGTGCCGATGGCGGCCAGGATCGCCCAGGCGAACCCCATCCAGAAGGTGCGGATCAGGAAGCGATAGAGGTTGCGTTCCCAGTCCTCGGCCGGCTCCCCCTGCCAGACATAGGCGAGGACCAGGCCGATCACCGCCGACACGCCGGTGAGAAAACCGCCCAGATAGAGCAGGGCGACGATGGTCGGCCGGTTGGTCTCGAAACTGCTGGCGGCGGCTGGCTCTGTCATGCGGTTTCCCCTGCTGCTGTCGTTGCATCTTGACGTTTCGGCCGCCGCCCCGCAAGTGGGGAGCGCCAGAGGCCCGGGCGGCCGCGCGCCCTCTTTTCGGAAGGGCGCGAGGAAAGTCCGGGCTCCAGCGATCGACGGTGGCGGGTAACGCCCGCCGGGGGCGACCCCAGGGAAAGTGCCACAGAAAGCAATCCACCGCACCGGCCCTTCGGGCTTGCGGCAAGGTCGAACGGGTGCGGCAAGAGCGCACCGCGCCGCTGGCAACAGCGGCGGCACGGCAAACCCCACCGGGAGCAAGACCGAATAGGCGCGCCGCGCCCCTTCGGGGGCAGGCCGGATCGGGCCGGGACGCGCGGGTTGGTTGCTAGAGGCGCATGGCGACATGCGCCGCAGAGGAATGGTCGCCCAGAGAGGAAACTCTCGGACAGAACCCGGCTTACAGGGCCTCTGGCATTT
Source organism: uncultured Sandaracinobacter sp. (assembly GCA_964471485.1). Lineage (GTDB taxonomy): Bacteria > Pseudomonadota > Alphaproteobacteria > Sphingomonadales > Sphingomonadaceae > Sandaracinobacteroides. The sequence goes on from CAYYGQ010000038.1 coordinate 1,006, forward strand.
CCCCTCCCTGCCATCCCCCCGAACTTGTGCGGCGGGCGCGGGGCCGCTAAGGCGCGCGCCAAATCAACAGGATCGGATTCACGGACAATGGCCATCACCCGCACCTTCTCGATCATCAAGCCCGACGCCACGCGCCGCAACCTCACCGGCCGCGTCACGGCCATGCTGGAGGAAGCCGGGCTTCGGGTCGTCGCCTCGAAGCGCATCCAGATGACGAAGGCGCAGGCGGAAGGCTTTTACGCCGTCCACCGCGAACGCCCCTTCTTCGCCGACCTCGTTGCCTTCATGATTTCCGGGCCTGTGGTCGTCCAGGTGCTGGAGGGCGAGAATGCCGTGGCCAGGAACCGCGAAGTGATGGGCGCCACCAACCCGAAGGACGCCGCCCCCGGCACCATCCGCCGCGAGCTTGCCGAATCCATCGAGGCCAATTCGGTGCACGGCTCCGATTCGGACGACAACGCCGCGACCGAAATCGGCTATTTCTTCGCGCAGACGGACATCCCCGGCTGATCGTCACCCGCTTCGCGCCGTCGCCGACCGGGCACCTGCATCTGGGGCACGCCTTTTCGGCCGTGGTGGCGGCGGATCTGGCCCGCCAGCCGGGCGGCCGGCTTTTGCTGCGGATCGAGGACATCGACCACAGCCGCTGCCGGCCGGACTATCTGCGCTCGATCGTGGACGACCTCGCCTGGCTCGGCCTTGGGTTCGACGGCGCGGCGCTGCTGCAATCGACACGGCGCGCCGCCCACGACCAGGCATTGGCCCGGCTGGCGGCGCTTGGCGTCACCTACCCCTGTTTCTGCACGCGGGCCGACATCGCCGCCGCCAGCAGCGCCCCGCACGGCGCCACCACCCGCTATCCCGGCACCTGCCGGATGCTGCCCGCCGAGGCCGCCGCCCGCCGCGCCGCAACCGAACCGCACGCCATCCGCCTGCACGCCGAACGCGCCGCCGCCCTCATCGGGCCGCTCCTTCGCGACGACCACGATGGCACGCGCCACCCGGCCGATCCGCTCGTTGCCGGCGACGTGGTGCTGGCGCGCAAGGACATCGGCGTCGGCTATATGCTGGCCGCCGTGGTCGACGATGGCTTTCAGGGCGTCACCCATGTGGTGCGCGGCCGCGACCTGCTGGAGGCAACGCCGACGCAACGGCTGCTGCAACGGCTGCTGGGCTTGCCGCACCCGCGCTATCTGCACCACCGGCTGCTGCTGGCCGCCGACGGCCGCCGCCTCGCCAAGCGCGACCGGGCGGAAACGCTGGGCGCGCTGCGGCAGCGGGGTGTTGACGGCCGGGCGCTAGCGGCGCGGCTGCGGGCGTTGCCGCCATGCGGCGCCGATCTGTTCCTGCCCCCGAATAAGCTGGAATCCGCTGCTCCGAACGCCTAGGTTCCGGGCATGAACAATTTCCTGCTGATCTTCATTCTGCTGGGGGCGGCGGCCACCGCCTATGTGCTGCTGCGCGGCATCTTCACCATGGCCGGCGGCAAGGACATCACCGGCGAGAAACAGAACCGGCTGATGGTGGCCCGAGTCGTGCTGCAAGGGCTGACGGTGCTGCTGGTGGCCATCTTGTTCGTGCTGGCCAGCCGCTGATGGTCAAGCTCAACAAGATCTACACCCGCACCGGCGACGACGGCACCACCGGCCTTGTCGGCGGCGTCCGCGTGCCGAAGCACGACGCCCGCGTCGCCGCCTATGGCACCATCGAGGAAGCCAATTCGGTGCTCGGGATCGCCTGCCTTCATGCCAAGGGCGAAGCGCTGGCCATGATCCGCCGGATGCAGAACGACCTGTTCGATGTCGGCGCCGACCTCGCCTCCCCCGGCGACGACTTCCTGCCCGGCGCCGCCCAGCCGCCCTATCCGATGCTGCGCGCCGTGCAAAGCCAGGTGGACCGGCTGGAAGCGGAAATCGACGCCATGAATGCAGCACTCGCCCATCTGAAAAGCTTCATCCTGCCGGGCGGCACCGCGCTTTCGGCGCATCTGCACCTGGCGCGCACCGTGCTTCGCCGCGCCGAGCGCGAGGCGGTCGCGGCGGCCGCCAACGCTGTGCTGAACCCGGTCGCCATCCGCTATCTGAACCGGGCATCCGACCATCTGTTCGTGTTGGCCCGCCACGAAAACCGCGCGGAATCCGGCGGCGACGGCGACATCTTGTGGGTGCCGGCCGCCAACCGCTAGAGCTCAGTCGATCGAATCCTCGATGGCGTGCATGTCGTCGTCGGAGAGGCCGAAATGGTGGCCCACCTCGTGCACCAGCACGTGCGTCACCAGTTGTTCGAGCGTGTCGTCGCCATCGGCCCATTCGTCCAGAATCGGCCGGCGATAGAGGAAGATGGTCGGCGGCAGGGCGCCGGTCAGCGCGCCCCCGGAATCGCCGACCGGGTTGCCCCAGTAGAGGCCGAGCAGGTCGAACGGGCTTTCCAGCTGCATTTCGCGGCTCACCGCCTCGTCGGGGAAATCCTCGACCTTGAGGATCACCTGGCCGAGATGCCGGCGGAAGAGATCGGGCAGATTCTCCACCGCCGCTTGCGCGAGGCGTTCGATATCGGCGAGGGTGGGGGCGTGGCCGGCCATGCCCCGGCCCTAGCAGGAGAGCGGACGATGGTCGAGAAGCTTGGGGCGGAGGCGCGGGCGGCGCTTGGCCGCGAACTGCCGCAATGGACGCAGGACGGCGAGAAGCTGAAACGGAGCTTCCGCTTCGGCGATTTCAGCGAAGCCTTCGCCTTCATGACGCGGGTGGCGCTGCTGGCGGAGCAGCAGAATCACCACCCGGAATGGTCGAACGTCTGGAACCGGGTGGAGATCGCCCTCACCACCCACGACGCCGGCGGCCTGTCGGCGAGGGACGTGACGATGGCGCGGGCGATCGACAAGCTTTGCTGACGCTTTTTGCCGACGCTTCGGCGCGGCGATGGATGGCCCACAGCCGCCGGCCGCATCCGTCAGCCGTCGCTTTCGCCTCGAAGGCGCCGGCCGTGGGCGCGCACCGCCAGCACCAGCGCCGCCAGCAGCAGGATGCCGCCGCCGCCCAAGGTGGCCGGGTCCGCCGGTTCGTCGAACAGCCAGGCCCCGGCCACGGCCACCAGCCCGAACCGAACGAACTCGAACGGCGGCACCCAGCATTCTCCGGCCAGATGCAGCGCCCGCGCCAGACCGAGATGGCCGGCGGCGGCGCAGGCGCCGATGGCGAACAGAAGCGGCCAGAGATTGGCCTCGGGCCAGTGCCACCATGGCAGCGCCAGCAGCGCCGACAGCGGCGTCATCAGCAGCAGCGACCAGGCGACGGCGGCGCCCGGATCGCCGGCATTGGCCTCGGCGCCAAGGGCAAGGCTGGAAAAGGCGGCGATCGCCGCCGCCAGCAGCGCCGCCAGCATTCCCGGCGAAACCACGCCGACCCCCGGCCTCAGCACCAGCAGCAGCCCGGCCATTCCGGCCATCAGCGCGATGCTGCGAATCCAGCCCGGCCGTTCGCGCAGGAACAGCAGGGCGCCGATGCCGGCGAACAGCGGCGCGGCGAAGCCGATCGCCAGCACCAGGGCCAGCGGCGCCTTCGCCACCGCATAAAAGAGGGCGAACAGGCCGAACACGCCGAAGGTGGCGCGGCGCAGATGCAGCCGGGCGTCGCGCAGCACCGCTTCGCGGTGGAAGACGCCATGGCCGGTCAGCAGCATCGGCAGCAGCCAGACGAAGCCGAGCGCATTGCTCCAGACCACGAGCGCGAACGGGTGCAGTTCAGCGGATGCCAGGCGGACGAGAACCCAGAGCAGGGTGAAGCCGATGCCGCTCGGCAGCATCCAGAGGGCAGCGCGCGCGTTCCTCGATGGCAGCCGCACCCCGCCGGCCCTAGTGGCGGAAGTGGCGGACGCCGGTGAACGCCATGGCGAGGCCGCGTTCGTCGGCGGCGGCGATCACTTCGGCGTCGCGCACCGAACCCCCCGGCTGGATAACGGCGGTGGCGCCGGCGTCGGCCGCCGCCAGCAGGCCGTCGGCAAAGGGGAAGAAGGCATCCGAGGCAACGGCGCTGCCCACGGTGCGGGGTTCCGGCCAGCCGGCGGCCTCGGCGGCGTCGCGCGCCTTCCAGGCGGCCATGCGGGCGCTGTCGAGGCGGCTCATCTGCCCGGCGCCGATTCCGGCGGTGGCGCCGCCCCTGGCATAGACGATGGCGTTCGACTTCACATGCTTGGCGACGGTCCAGGCGAAACGCATGTCGGCCAGTTCCCGTTCGTTCGGCTGGCGCCTGGTGACGATCCGCAATTCGCCGGCCGGCAGATGGTCGCCGGTCTGCACCAGAAGGCCGCCGGCGACGCTGCGGACGACGAGACCCGCCGCCGCCGGATCGAGCAGCGGCGCAAGAAGGAGACGCAGATTCTTCTTCTTCGCAAGCAGGGCGCGGGCGTCGGCGTCGGCGTCGGGGGCGATGATCACTTCGGTGAAGATTTCCGTGATCGCCTCGGCGGTGGCGCCGTCGAGCGGCCGATTGAGGGCGATGATGCCGCCGAAGGCCGAAACCGGATCGCAGGCCCTGGCCGCCCGATAGGCGTCGGCCAGCGTGTCGCCGCCGGCGACGCCGCAGGGATTGGCGTGTTTGACGATGGCGACCGTCGGCCCGGCATCGCGGAATTCGCTGATCAGTTGCAGGGCGCCGTCGGCGTCGCCGATGTTGTTGAAGGAAAGCTCCTTGCCCTGCGCCAGTTCGGCGCCGGCAAGGCCCGGCGGCGTGCCGGGCAATCGGTAGAGCGCCGCCTGCTGGTGCGGATTCTCGCCATAGCGCAAGGTCGAGACGCGGCTGGCGGCCAGCGGCAGCGTCTCCGGGAACAGCTCTTGCTGGTCCTGTTCGGCGAACCAGCGGGCGATGGCCGCGTCGTAGGCGGCGGTGCGCTGGAAGGCTTTGGCGGCGAGGCGCTTCCGGGTGGCGAGCGCGAGGCCGCCGCCGGCCAGTTCGGCGGCGAGCGCCCGATAATCGGCCGGATCGGTGACGCAGGCGACGAAGCCGTGGTTCTTCGCCGCCGAGCGAACCATCGACGGGCCGCCGATGTCGATGTTCTCGATGATGGCGTCGCGGGGGGCGCCCTTCGCCACCGTCGCCTCGAACGGATAGAGGTTGATCACCACCATGTCGATCGGCCGGATGTCGTGCGCCTTCGCTTCGGCCTGGTGGGTGGCGTCGTCGCGAAGCGCCAGCAGGCCGCCATGCACCTTCGGATGCAGCGTCTTCACCCGCCCGTCCATCATTTCCGGGAAGCCGGTGAAGTCGGACACGTCGATCACCTTCAGCCCGGCGTCGCGAAGCGCCTTCGCCGTGCCGCCGGTCGACAGCAGTTCGGCGCCATGGGCGGCAAGCGCGGCGGCGAAGTCGACGACTCCGGTCTTGTCGGAAACGGACAGCAACGCCCGGCGGATGGGGAGGGAATCGGTCATCAACATTCTCGCTATCGGGAAACCGGCCCTCCGGTGCCCGACACCGGCGCCGATGGCAAGCGCTTGCCCCGGGGATTTTGCCGTGCCTAAGGTGAAGCCATGACCGACAAACAGCACAATCCGCCCTATGGCCAGGTGGAATGGCTTTCGCCCCTCGTCCGCCGCGTGCTGGCGCGCAATCCGTCGCCCTTCACCAGCAGCGGCACCGGCAGCTATATCGTCGGCCGCGGCACCGTCGCCATCATCGACCCCGGTCCCGACGATGCCGAGCATCTGCAAGCGGTGGAGCGCGCCGTCGCCGGCGAACGCGTGAGCCATCTGCTGGTGACGCACACCCACATCGACCACTCGCCGGGCGCGGCGCCGCTGAAGGCGCGGCTTGGCGGCGTTATCGCCGGCTGCGCGCCGCTTTCCCTCGTCGACGACGGCCCGCGCGCCGACGCCGGCTTCGATTCCAGCTATGCCCCCGATCTGGTGCTGGCCGACGGCGAGGCGGTTTCCGGCCCCGGCTGGACGCTCGGCGCCGTCCACACGCCGGGCCACACCTCGAACCATCTGTGCTTTTCCTTCCCCGAGGAGGAAACGCTGTTCTCGGGCGATCATGTGATGGGCTGGTCGACGACGGTGGTCGCCCCGCCCGACGGCGACATGGCGGCCTATCTCCGCTCGCTCGAACGGCTGCTGCCCCGCTCCGACCGGCGCTATCTGCCGACGCACGGCCCGGCGGTCGCCGAGCCGCAGCGGCTGGTGCGCGGCCTCATCGCCCACCGCCGCCAGCGCGAGGCGCAGATCCTGCAACTGCTGGCCGCGAACGGCGCCACCATCGACGACATGGTGCGGCAGATGTACGCGCTGGTGAACCGCGCGCTGTGGCCGGCCGCCGGGAAAAGCGTGCTCGCCCATCTGCTCGACCTCGAACGGCGCGGCCAGGCGCGGCGCGACGGCGAGCGCTGGCGGACGACCCTCAGAACTCCGTCGTCAGTTTGAAATCGAACACATCGTCGAAGCGGTCGCGGCCGGCGAGGACGATCCGCTTCATATAGGCGGCTTCGAACGCCATCTTGCGGCCGATCGGCAGTTGCAGCCCGGCCGTGCCGCGAAGCTGTTCCAGACCGGAACCGCCGCCGCCACCATCGTGCAACAGCAACAGCGCTTCGCCGGAAACCGAAGCGCGGACGCCGCCGAGCGGCGCCAGCAGGCGCAGCCGCTGGCGCAGGCGATGGCTGGCGCCCCCGTTGCCCTCGGCGCGGAAACGCTGTTCGAGCCGCGTTCGGCCGTCGAAGCGCAAACGACCGAGCGAACCGAGCGGCACGCCAATCTGTTCATAGAGGCGATGCGTCGCATCGCCGGGGCGCCCCGAAGGACGCGAGCGGGTGATATCGTAGCCGCCGGCGAACGTCAGGCCGGAGGCGCTTTCGAAGCTCAGTTCGCCGCCGAGCCGGATGACCCCCAGCCTCGATCCCCCCTCGGTCAGCCGCGCCTGCGCGTCGAGCGCCAGCGACAGGCGATCGCTGAGGGCATGGCCCGCCGAGATCCCGAGTCGCACCTCGTCGCTGTTTTCAGAAGCCGCCACCGGGGACGCCGCCAGCGCCACGGCCAGCAGCGCGGCGACCAGGCCCGGCCCATGCCTGTCTATCCGGCTGTCCATCCGCCTGTCCATCCGGCTCCCCATCTTGCCCCCGTTCCCGAAAAATCCTCGCGGCCCCTCTGCCGCCGCCGGCGGAAATCCGCCATGCTTTTCTGTGGCCGGAACGGCGGAATCTCGCCGCGGCGGCGCAGCCGAGGCTTGGCCTCGCCGGCCGCGGCGGCTAACAATCGCGCATGTCCGCAGCGAAGCCAGCCGTGAAGATCGCCCCCTCCATCCTCTCCGCCGATTTCGCCCGCCTTGGCGACGAGGTGAAGGCCATTTCGGCCGCCGGCGCCGACTGGATCCATGTCGATGTGATGGATGGGCATTTCGTTCCCAATCTCACCATCGGGCCGATGGTGGTGCGGGCGCTCCGCCCCTCTTCGGACCTGCCGTTCGACGTGCACCTGATGGTCAGCCCGGCCGACGCCCTGGTCGAGGCTTTCGCCGAAGCCGGCGCCGACATCCTCTCCGTCCACCCGGAAGCCGGGCCGCACCTGCACCGCACGCTGTCGCGGATCCGGGCGCTCGGCAAGAAGGCCGGCGTGGTGCTGAATCCGGCGACGCCGCTCGCCATGGTCGACCATGTGCTCGATCTCGTCGATCTGGTGCTGGTGATGAGCGTCAACCCAGGCTTCGGCGGCCAGTCCTTTCTGGAATCCGCCCTGCCGAAGGTAGAGGCGCTGGCGCAACGAATCGCCCGCTCCGGCCTTGCCGTCGAGCTGGAGGTGGATGGCGGCGTCGGTCTCGACAATGCCCGCCGCCTGGTCGACGCCGGCGCGACGGTGCTGGTCGCCGGGACCGCCAGCTTCAAGGGCGGTCCGGCCCGCTATGCGGCCAACATCCGCGGCCTGAAGGGGTGCTGATGGCCGGAACAGACCCCGAGGACAGGCCGGCGGACGACGATCAGGAGGAAAGTTTCCGCTTGCGGCGGAACGGCGGCGACCGCGGCCCCTCGCTCTCCGAGCGCATGGCCGATCGGCTCGACCGGCTGTCGTTCGCCTCGCCCATGCACCGGATGCGTTTGAAGGGCCGCTTCCCGCTGAAGCTGATCGCCATCCCCGAGGATCCGATTCCGGGGAATGCCGGGCGCGGCCAGCGGCTGAAAGGCGGCCGGCTGTTCGCCTACGGCTATGGCCAGGGCGTCGCCCAGCTTCGCTTCGACGCCAGGGACGCGCCCCATTCGTGGCGGCAATGGCTGCATGGCTGGGGCTGGCTGCGCGATCTGGCCTCGCTCGGTCCGCTGTCAAAGGCCGAGGCCGCCCAGGCGGAAGCGCTGTCGAAGCGCTGGCTCGCCCGCTTTCACGAATATGACGAAGAAGCCTGGGAGCCGGCCGTCACCGGGCGGCGCATCCTGATGGCGGTGTTGTATGCGCCGCTGGTGATGCCGGGGCACGATCATATCCACCGCTCGATGGTGTTGAACGGCATCGCCCGCTGGGGCCGGCATCTGGACCGGGCGGCGAAACGCCTGCGGCCGGGGTTCGAACGGCTGGAGGCGGCGGCCGGCCTTGTCGGCTGCGGGCTGATGCTTCCCGGCGGCGACGAGCGGCTGCTTCGTGGCGAGGCGCTGCTGCGGGAAACGCTGGCGACATTGTTCCCGGCCGGCGGCATCGCCAGCCGCTCGCCCCTCGATCTGGCGCGGCTCGGCGAACGGATGCTGGTGCTGGCCGCCTTTCACCGCGCCCGCGCCCAGCCGCCGTCGGCGCTGGTGGCGGAAACGCTGGAGCGGGTGCGCGCGGATCTTGCGGCGCTGGCCATGGGCGACGGGCTGCCGGCGTCCTGGCACGGCGGCCAGCCCGATGCGGCGCAGATGGCGCGCCTCGGCGTGCGCGCCACCGGCGCGGCGCCGGCGCGCGGCTCGGGATTCCAGTGCCTGCGCGCCGGCGCCACGCGGGTGATGATCGACGCCGGGCCGCCGCCGCCGGCGCGAATCAGCGGCTGCGGCCACGCCTCCACCCTCGCCTTCGCCATGACCGACGGCGAACGCCACGTGGTGGTGAACTGCGGCGGCGAGGCCGGCGCCGACGGGCCGCACGGCTTCGCGCCGGAGCTGGTGGTCGGCCTCCGCTCCACCGCCGGCCATTCGACGCTGGTGCTGGCCGACACCAATTCCAGCCGCCTTCATCTCGGCGGTCCGCGCCGCCTCGGCGGCGTCGAGGAAGCGCTGGTGGAAACCCGAAGCAGCGCCGACGGCCAGTGGTTCGAGGGGCGGCACGACGGCTGGCGGCGGCGCTATGGCTACGACCATGTGCGCCGGCTCTGGCTAAGCCCGGACGGCGGCGACCTGCGCGGCGAGGACCGGCTGGAGCCGCTGCGCCGGCTGGCGGCGATCGGGCACGGCCACGAAGCGCTGCCGTTCGCCATCCGCTTTCATCTGGGTCCGGGGGCGGAGGCGACGCCGACCGAAGACGGCCACGGCGCCCTCATCCGTCTTTCCGGCGGCCGGAACGACAGCCGGGGCGGTGCCCGGGGTGATGGTCGGGGTGATCGTCGGGGCGGCGGCATCGCCTGGGCGTTTCGCGCCAGCTTCAACCACGCGCCCGGCCGGCTGGCCGTCGAGCCCAGCCTTCACGTCGGTGCCGACGGCGACACCATGGAAACCAGCCAATTGCTGCTGACCGGCTTCGTCGGCCGCGGCGAGGCCGCCGACATCAGCTGGAGCTTCCGCCGCCAGCAGGCACCGGCCGGCTGACGGCCTATCCGGCGGACGGCCCTATCCGGCCAGCTTCGGCTCGAGCGGCTTCGGTTCGAGCAATTTCGGCTCGATCAGGGCCACTTCCTTCGCCAGCGCCGGTTCGATTCGCGCCCATTCGGCGCCGGTGATGGCAAAAACATGGGTGTCGCGGATGAAGCCGGTGTGGGTGATCTTGTGGTGGCGAAGCACGCCTTCCTCGATGGCGCCAAGCTTCAGCACCGCCGCCCGCGAACGCCGGTTGCGGGCATCGACGCGGAATTCCACCCGGTGCGTGCCCGCGTCGAACAGATGCCCCAGCAGCAGCCATTTCACCACGCGATTGAGGCCGCTGCCGCGAAGGCGCGGCACCAGATAGGACGATCCCACCTCGACCACGCCCGGATGCCGCAAATCCGGCGCGAAGCCGTTCATGCCGACGACTTCGCCGTCCAGATGCACGGTGAACATGCGCCACGGGGCGTCGGGCCGGCAGCGCGCCGCCCACCAGCGGTCGAACGAATCCCCCAGCAGCGACTCGGTGTAGATTTCCCAGATGTCCTGGTCTTCGGCGGCGGCGCGGCGCAACCCCTCGCGATTCGGTTCGGCGATCGGTTCCAGCCCGACCCTCCCGGAAGATAGCGGCGCGTCCATCGGCCCGGACCATGCGCCCGGCCGGCAGACCAGTCAATCCAATCGCCCGATCATCATCCCGATCATCCGCCGGGCGGCCGCGCGGCCCATGGGCTTCCCTTGTAATTGCCGGCTCGTGGCGTAAGCAGCATCGGGCCGGACGAAGCGAGAGCTTTCTTCACGCCGGGAGCGAAACGATGGACATGCAGGAATTGAGCCTGAAGGAGCAGACAGAGCTGGTCACCGTGCGGTCGGCCGCCGACATCCGCGGCGCGGCGGAAGCCTTCCGCGACATCGCCTGGGCCGAGGTCGGTCTCCGGGTGATCCTGTCCGACAACATCGCCAACAAGAAGCCGCTGACGGACGAGAATGGCGCCATCCTTGCCTCCGAGGTGTTCGGCTGGAACGCGCCCGGCGAACGCTGGTGGACCGACCCCCGGCTGGCGCTGACTTCGCAACTGCCGCGCGCCTGCCGCTACGAAAGCGAGCCTTTCTGGGTGAACGCCGCCGGCTTTCACGTCCACCAGCCCAATCCCTATCTGGACGCCATCGACCTTTTGCACTTCGAAAAGCGCTCCTTCTGCAAGGCGTCGATCGTCGTTCCCGTGCATCTGCCGTTCTGCCAGATCGGCATCGTCTGCTTTGTGACGGCCGACCCCGGGCGCGCGGACCTGTCCCGCGAATTCGAACAGCACGCCGACGGCCTTGCCCTGCTGTCGCACCGCTTCATTGCCGGCTGCGCGAAGGCGCTCCGCACCCGCCAGTGGCTGCCCGAGGATTGCCAGTTGTCGAAACGCGAAGTGGAATGCCTGCGCTGGGCCTCGTTCGGCAAGACCGACCGGGAAATCTCGATGATCCTGAAGCGCAGCCACGCCACCGTGCGCTTCCACATCCAGAACGCCGGCGAAAAGCTCGATGCGGTGAACCGCAGCCAGACCATCTTCAAGGCGGCGCAACTGGGCTATCTGGGTTCGGCCGCCTGAGCCTTCCGCGCCCAGAAGCGGAACGCCAGCCGCTGGCGGCGGCGGACGAAAGCCGCCGCCTTGGCCCCGGTGAAGGCGCCCTTCCACACCCCTTCCCCAAGCGACAGCCACCAGCCCTGCCCCGGCAGGCCGTCGGACGCCCGGACGACGAGGCTGGCCAGTTCCGGGCGCCCAAGCGCGCGCTGCCGGCTGTCGACTTCGGTGAGCGAGGCGCAAAGCTGGCCCACCTGAAAACGCTGGAAGGGATAGCCGAACCAGCGGAACACCTCGCCATAGCTGACCGCCTCGCCGGCGCCCGCCCTGAGGACCAGCAGCGCTTCCAGTTCGTCGGGCGGAAACAGGCTCATCATCGCCAGACTAGCGCCGCCGGCAACGGCGCGCTACAGGCCGGGCATCATGACCACAGGGATTTTTCCGCAGACGCGGATGCGCCGCACCAGAGGAAGCGCCTGGTCGCGCGCCATGGTGGCCGAAACGCTGCTTTCGCCTTCGAACCTGATCTGGCCGCTGTTCGTCACCGAGGGCGAGGACCATGCCGAGCCGGTTGCCACCATGCCGGGCGTGTTCCGCCACAGCGTCGACCGGCTGCCCGCCATCGCCCGCGAGGCGGCGGCGCTTCGGATCCC